>SXVG01000139.1 GCA_005791685.1 Methylotenera sp.
CAGCACCATCTCGGCGACTTGTACGTGGCGTGTGGCGGGTTCATCAAAGGTTGAGGCGACCACTTCCCCTTGAACTGAACGCGTCATTTCGGTGACTTCTTCAGGGCGTTCGTCAATTAATAGCACGATCAAGACAACGTCAGGATGATTGGCGGTGATGGCGTGCGCAATGTTTTGCATCATCACCGTTTTGCCGCTTTTGGGGCTGGCCACCAGTAGGCCACGTTGGCCACGACCAATCGGAGCGATCATGTCTATTACCCGGCTGGTGATGTTTTCCGCGCCTTTGATGTCGCGCTCTAAAGTGAGTGGAACGGTGGGAAATAGCGGCGTTAAGTTTTCAAATAAGATTTTATGTTTGGTATTTTCTGGCGCTTCGCCGTTAACCACGTCCACTTTGACTAAAGCGAAGTAGCGCTCACCGTCTTTAGGAATGCGGATTTCACCTTGTATGCTGTCGCCGGTATGTAAATTAAAGCGGCGAATTTGCGAAGGGGAAACATAAATATCGTCGGGGCCAGCTAAGTAGGAGGCATCAGGGGAGCGGAGAAATCCAAACCCATCTTGCAGCACTTCCAGCGTGCCATCACCAAAAATACTGTCACCCTTTTTAGCCTTATGTTTCAAAATGGCAAAAATAAGATCTTGTTTGCGCATGCGGCTGGCATTATCAATGTCGTCGGCAATGGCCATTTCCACCAATTCGGTGACGGGAAGATGTTTAAGGTCGGATAAGTGCATGCAGGCTCACTAAAACAAGAATTGTGTAAGGAAGACTTAAAACTAGGGATTGATCTATGATGGGTTTGAAAAAGTGCTGGCTTTGCGTGAGTTTAAAGCAAGCACATTTTCAATAATGTGCACAGCGTAATGCGTTTAAATGTTGCTGTCAATAAATGCGGTTAATTGTGATTTGGATAAAGCGCCCACTTTGGTGGCTTCTACGTTGCCATTCTTGAACAGCATTAGCGTAGGGATGCCACGTATGCCGTATTTCGGTGGCGTCAGTTGATTGTCGTCTATATTGAGTTTGCCTACTTTTAAGCGGCCAGCATATTCTTTAGAGATTTCATCTAAGATGGGGGCGATCATTTTGCACGGACCACACCACTCTGCCCAATAGTCCACTAAAACAGGAAGTTGCGATTGCAGAACATCTTGTTCAAAACTCGCATCGTTAAGGTGTGTTATATGTTCACTCATGAAAACCTCGATTGGATGAATACTTTAAAATGAATTGCGTATCGTAACGAAAAAAAACGGTTTAGTGAAGTGGCAAATGTAAAACAAGGCTTTGAAATGTGTTATGGCAAAGCGCTTAATTTAGTTTTGCTTGATTTTACTGGGGAACTGCAATGCTATTGCCTTGCTCGTCGACGATGTTGAGTTGATTTTCGTCGGCAAAATGCATGAGCTGTGCATAACCATCCGGATTGACGATTTTTAGTTTTAAATCGACCGCTAAGCAGCGCACACCATTCATCACTTTAGGTTTGAGGTAAGGCGAGTACTTCAATTTACGGTCTTCGCCAAACGTGGCGTAACTGCTGCACATACGATCTACCCAGTCGCTAGGGCGAAAAGGTTTGCCAGCTCGTGTGTTGCTTTGAATAATAATTTCGCCGTTGCTGGGCGCTGTGTTTTGATGGCTGGTCATTTAAGGTGGTTTGCTGTTGTCTTAAGATTGGCTTGTTTCGCCAATATTTTTAGGGTTGGTATTCAAATAATTTAATCACCTTGCTTACCCCATGGGTGTTGCTGGCAATTTCCGTGGCGGCATCGGCCTCGGATTTGGTAACGATGCCCAATAAATAGACCACGTTATTTTCGGTAACGACTTTGACGTAGTTGGCTGAAAATTTATTTTCAGTGACAAACTGGGTTTTTATTTTGGTGGTTAAGTAAGCATCATTGCTGCGTGAGCTTATGGACGATTTTTCACCGACGACAATTTCATTGGTGATGACGCGTATATTGCTAATGGCTTTAATCATGGATTCCGCTTTGGTTTTTGCCTCAGCGGAGGGCGCTTCGCCGGTCAATAACACGTTGCGGTTATAGCTGGTGACGTTGATGTGGGCGGTTGAGCCTAAGTTGGTTTCAATTGATTTTAGGGCTTTTAATTCTATGTTTTCATCTTCTACGTATATGCCTGAGGTGCGTCTGTCGCTGGCCATCGCCCCACCGGCTGCTGCGCCACCTACGACCACTGGCACGCATGCGCTAAGTTGGCTTATGAAAGCCAGGGCTAGAAAAAGTTTGAGGGCAACATTTTTAGTGCTTAAGGGCATGGATGACTCCTTGAAATTGAGGGCAATTTAGAATGACGCATCTATTTTTTGCGAATGATACGCCTTTTATGTGTCAAATGCATTACGTAACCATACTAAGTGTTCAACATCGGGCTTATTCAGCAAAATTGCGTCAAAGCGGCATGCGGCGTCGCCGTGTTGTTGTAAATAATGCTCGGCCGTGCGTATGAGTTTTTCTTGTTTTTGTTTGGTAATGCTGCTGGCAGCATTGCCGAACAGGGCTGTGCTTCTAAGCCGCACCTCTATGAATACCAAGGTATTGTTCTCTTGCATAATCAAATCAATTTCACCAAATCGACAATGGTAATTTTGCGCCAGCAATTTAAGGCCATGGTCAATCAAATAGCTGGCAGCGAGCTTTTCGGCGGTCAGTCCGGCGTTATTTTGATTGATTTTCATAGGCGATAGCGCGGCTAGGCGTTAAACTTTCATTATGAATGAATTGACTAGCAATGAACTGGGTACATTATATGTGGTGGCGACACCTATCGGTAATTTAACTGATATCAGTTTGCGCGCATTGGATACGTTAAAAACGGTGGATGCGATTGCAGCGGAAGATACGCGGCACACGGCGGGCTTGTTGGCGCATTTTGCGATTAGCAAAAAGCTCATCGCGGTGCATGAGCATAATGAGCAGCAAGCGGCACAAAAGTTGTTGTTGCAGTTGCGCGCTGGAGAAAATATTGCCTTAGTCACCGATGCCGGCACGCCAGGCATCAGCGACCCTGGCGCCGTCGTGGTTGAGTTCTTACGCCGGGCCGGGGTTAAGGTGGTACCGATTCCTGGCGCCAGCGCCGTGATTGCCGCACTGTCGGTGAGCGGCATAGGGCAAAATGGCTTTTTATTCCATGGTTTTTTGCCGGCTAGTGGCGCGGCGCGACGTAAGGCGCTGGAGGCATTGAAGGCGCAAGTGGTGACCTTGGTGTTTTATGAGGCGCCCCATCGTATTTTGGCCAGCCTGGCGGATATGGCGCAAGTGCTAGGCGAAGGTAGGCGCATCACCATTGCCAGAGAATTAACCAAAACGTTTGAAACCATCCACAGCTGCCTGTTATCCGAAGCCCTGGCTTGGTTAAAGGCCGATGCCAATAGGCAGCGTGGCGAGTTTGTGTTGTTGATTGAGGCCGCGCCCATTAAGGATGTGCTGGAAATATCAGAACAAACAGTACGCGTGTTAAAATTATTGCTATCTGAATTGCCCTTAAAGCAAGCCGTTAAATTGGCTGCCGACATCAGCCAAGAAAAGAAAAATACCTTGTATGAATTGGCCTTGCAGTTAAAACAATCCTAGCCATCACTTTATAACCTAGACGCCCATGAACAGCATAAACACATTGACCATTACCCGTCCAGACGACTGGCATTTGCATTTGCGCGACGGTGCGGCTTTGCAGGCCGTGTTGCCTGACAGCGCGCGCCAATTTGCTAGGGCCATGATCATGCCTAATTTGCGCCCGCCGGTGATTAACACCGCCTTGGCTATGGCGTATAGGCAGCGCATTCTGGCCGCACTGCCCAGTGGCCTTAATTTTGAACCGTTGATGACCTTGTATTTGACCGATAACACCAGTGCGGATGAGATTAGGCGGGCGGTGGCTAGCGGCGTGGTACATGGGGTGAAATTTTATCCGGCTGGCGCGACCACCAATAGCGATTCTGGCGTGACGGATTTAGCCCATTGCAAACAGGCCTTGGCCGAGATGGAAAAATTAGGCCTGCCTTTGTTGGTGCATGCGGAAGTGACGGACGCGCAAGTGGATGTGTTTGATAGAGAGCGCGTATTCATAGAGCGGCATATGATCCCCTTGCTGCAAGATTACCCGGCATTAAAATTGGTGTTTGAGCACATTACCACCAAAGACGCCGCCGACTTCGTCTTGCAAGCACCACTCAATGTGGCCGCCACCATTACCGCCCACCATTTATTGATGAATCGTAATGCCATGTTTGTCGGCGGCATACAGCCGCATCATTATTGTTTGCCTATATTAAAACGTGAGGAGCATAGGCAAGCTTTGCTGCGTGTGGCTACTTCTGGCAATGCTAAATTTTTCTTAGGCACCGACAGTGCCCCGCATGCCAAGCACAGCAAAGAAGCTGCTTGCGGTTGTGCCGGTATGTATACCGCGCATAGTGCTATAGAGCTGTATGCTGAAGCCTTTGATGCGGTGGATGCATTGGACAAGCTAGAAGGGTTTGCCAGTTTTTATGGGGCCGATTTTTATGGCTTGCCGCGCAATACCGATCGCATACAATTGCACAGACAGCACTGGACGATGCCCACCAGCTTGCCTTTTGCTGACGACAGCTTAATTCCCTTGCGTGCCGGACAGGACATTGCCTGGAAAATGCAAGCACTGTAACGGGCTTAAATAATGTTATCTGGCGTGTTAAACTACGCTTGAAGCTGACTAGACAGTCGCCGTCACACTTTATCTGGCAATTTATTGCCATGATAAATTGGGGAAGACTCTTGCGGTCTTCTTCACGTGAGGGAGGAAAGTCCGGGCTGCATAGAGCAAGATGACGGCTAACGGCCGTCCGTCGAAAGCTTTATAGGCGCAAGCCTTAAGGTATAAGACGCGGAATAGGGCCACAGAGACGAGCGTATTAAGTTACGGTGAAACGCGGTAACCTCCATCCGCAGCAAGACCAAATAGGCTGGCATTTTTACGCAAGTAAATAAGGCGTGGTTCGCGCTGCCAGCGGGTAGGTTGCTTGAGTGCACGAGTAATTGTGCACCTAGATGAATGACTGTCAGCTTTAGCAATAAAGCCTACAGAACCCGGCTTATCGGTCAGCTTCAATCCCCTTCTTTGAGCATTTTATTGCGGCACAAGCGCCCTGCTTGTGCCTTTTTCTTAACGTGCTTGTCATGCATCGCGCGCCGCTCAGTTCAGGCAATTCCAATTCAATCGCTTTCAGCATTCTCCTCATAATCTACATTCATATAATTTCGTATGTTATTCATTTATAACGATATTATTTTTAGCATAAAAATACGCTAAGTCATTGAGATATAAAGAAAAAATAGCAAAAATGGCTTGCATTTCAATTTCTTTTTATCTATAGTGCAACTTAGTGGGGAAAAGTGGGTTTATGTGGGGAATTGTGCGTTGCTGGCGATGTTGAGTGATCGCCTACAAACATCATGTTACTTACTACTAAGGGTTGGTGACGTTACTGACGGCAATTCTCCACTATTTTAATAGACTTATTTTGGCGCGCTATTTGAAGTTTGAGATTGATTTGGATTATTGGAAAACAACATAAACATGTTTCGCGGTGCAACCTCATTAAATTTAGATGCAAAAAATAGACTCGCGGTGCCAACCAAGCACAGAGAGGCCTTGCTGCTTGAGTGTGGCGGCAATCTGGTGCTGACGGCTCACCCCCATCGTTGCTTGTTGTTGTATCCGCAGGCAGCCTGGGAGCCCA
Source organism: Methylotenera sp. (assembly GCA_005791685.1). Taxonomy (GTDB): domain Bacteria; phylum Pseudomonadota; class Gammaproteobacteria; order Burkholderiales; family Methylophilaceae; genus Methylotenera. The sequence goes on from SXVG01000139.1 coordinate 5,754, forward strand.
TACAAGAAAAAATGATGGCGTTATCTTCATTTGATAAGCAATCCAGCGCCTTGCAGCGCTTGCTGGTGGGTTTTGCCGAAGACTTGAGTTTGGACAGTGCCGGCCGTTTATTGGTCTCGCCGGTTTTGCGCGACTTTGCGGGTTTAAGCAAAGAAGTGATGTTGGTTGGGCAAGGCAGTCATTTCGAATTATGGAATATGGCGGACTGGCGGGCGCAATTAGCGCAAGCCATGCAGGGCGAGCAGTTTGCCATGCCGGCGGAACTTGAGGGCTTCTCACTGTGATTAAGGGCGTGCACTCCACGCCCAGCCTAGCCTCATTGACTCCAAACAAAGCGTCTGTAAATGACGCTTTAATTATTAGTAAAGCAAGCGTAGACGTGTCCGTAGAAAATTCAAAATTAGACCTAACAGCAAGTGCGGCAGCGCATATCACCGTTTTGTTGGATGAGGCGGTGCAAGCCTTGGCGATAAAAGCCGATGGTGTTTATGTCGATGCTACGTTTGGCCGTGGTGGGCATAGCAGAAAAATATTGGAGAAATTAGGCAAGCAAGGCCGCTTAATTGCCTTTGATAAAGATTTGCAAGCGATTAAATCCAGTCTGGCCATTCATGATCCGCGTTTTACCATGGTGCATAGCCATTTTGCTGGCATGCAAGCCAGTTTGGCGGAGATGGGTGTGGCCAAAGTGGACGGTATTTTGTTGGATTTAGGCATTTCCTCGCCACAAATTGACGAGCCTGGTCGAGGTTTTAGTTTTAGATTTGATGCGCCTTTAGACATGCGCATGGATCAGAGCAGCGGTCAAACAGCGGCGGAATTTATCGCCACCACAACAGAGCAGCAATTAGCGGAGGTTATAAAGAATTATGGTGAAGAACGGTTTGCTAAGCAGATTGCAAGGGCGATTATTGCGGAGCGCAATGACGGGCGCCCCATCACCACTACAGGGCAGCTTGCCAAGGTCGTGGCAAGCGCAGTCACGCGCTTTGAGCCCGGCCAGAATCCAGCCACGCGGACATTTCAGGCTTTACGGATTCACGTCAATCAAGAGCTTGAGGAGTTGTCGTTAACGATGCCACAATGCTTGGCATTATTGGCGCCGCAAGGCAGATTGGCGGTGATTAGTTTTCACTCGCTAGAAGACCGTATGGTGAAGCAATTTATTCGTGCTCAGGTGAATCGGGACGATTTGCCAGCTAATTTTCCCGTTCGAGCCGCCGATTTGCCGCAGCC
>SXVG01000021.1 GCA_005791685.1 Methylotenera sp.
CCGCGCCACGCACTTGGCTAAATAACAGTTGACCGCCATTAGGCAAGGCCAACTGCGGCTCACCGTTCCACACCAAATCAAAACTAGTCGTCACTTGTGGCTTAACCATATAAGCGCGCTGCTGATAGCGCTTCAGCTTGAGCTGGCTTTGATTTTTTTGATTGAGGCTAATGTCTATATTGGCGTCGGCTTTGGCCTGCAACAATTGCTGATATATCTCGCTTAAGTAGTCGGCGCTGGGCATGCTGATGTCGCGCCCAGCCAACCACCAACGCAGCACGTTTTTGGCCCTAGCCTCGTCCAACATGGCCAAGCCTTGTAAGCACAAGCTGTCGTTTAGCAATAAGGGCTGTGCATCCAGCGCGGCCAAGGCATTCAACAAATCACTGGCCTCAGCCGCATGGGAGGCCGTTCTGGCCAAGACGTTTTTAATGGCGGGATTACGGGCAGATAATACTGGCAAGATGTCGTGGCGGATAAAATTACGCTCGTACTGGGTGTTGCTATTGCTTTCGTCTTCACACCAGCTAATGCCATGCTGCTGGGCGTAATCTTCTAAGGCGCTGCGCGGCACATTTAATAGCGGCCTTAATAAGCGCCTATGGCCATCGGCTGCTGCCATGCTGGCCAAGCCTTTCAGGCCGGCACCGCGAAACAATTGCAACAACAAGGTTTCCGCTTGATCGTCTTGGTGATGCGCGCTCAAGACAAAATCGGCCTGCAAGTTGTTATTTAATAGCGCGTCATAACGCAATTGCCGCGCTTGGCCTTCTATGCCTAATTTACTTTGCGCATTCAGTTGCACGCGTACGATGCTCAAGGGCACATTCAGCGCATCGCATTGGGCTTGGCAAAACGCCGCCCAAGTATCGGCGTTTGGACTTAAGCCATGGTGCACGTGCATGGCCTGCAAATCAAACGCTATGGTCAATCTAGCCTGTGCCAACAGGTGCAACAAGACGCAAGAATCCAAGCCACCACTTAAGCCTAGCAACAAGCGTTGCTGAGGCTTAATGTGCTGACTTAAAAATTGCTGCAGGGCAGTTTGCATGAGCGGGGAGCGAAAGATGCTTTATAAAAAGTGGTTAGCCACAAAAAATACCCATCTTTTTGACGCCGATAAACGCAGATCAAACCCACATAAATCAAAAAATAGCCTAATTTAGTGAGCGTGCACGAGCTTGATAAGCGGCCAAGGGAGACGGGGCCCTTGCGGTATCTGTGGCGAGTGTTGCTTGCGTCTTACGGCTTGACGCTTACTCGCGTTTTTCTCTCGGCCACTTCTTTAAATTGGCCGTAGCTCATCAAGCGCTCATAGCGTCTCACCAATAGCGCTTTAATGGATTTGGTTTTGAGTTTGACTAATTCTTCTTTAAGGGCCACGCGTAAGTTCTCCATCACCACTTCCGGTGCACGGTGTGAGCCGCCTAGCGGTTCAGGGATGATGCGGTCAATTAAACCCAAGCCTTGCAAGCGCTCTGCGGTAATGGCCAAGGATTCAGCTGCCACCGGCGCTTTGTCGGCGCTTTTATATAAAATAGAAGCGCAACCTTCGGGTGAAATCACCGAGTAAACGCCGTATTGCAACATCAACAATTGATCCACCACGCCTAATGCCAGCGCCCCACCTGAACCGCCTTCGCCTATGATGACGCCTATGATGGGGGTTTCCAATTCGGCCATGACGTATAAATTACGGGCAATGGCTTCGGATTGGCCGCGCTCTTCTGCGCCTATACCAGGGTAGGCGCCTGGGGTATCAATCAGAGTGATGATGGGGATGCCAAATTTTTCGGCTAAACGGAATAAGCGCAAGGCTTTACGGTAGCCTTCAGGGCGCGGCATGCCAAAATTGCGGTATTGGCGCTCTTTAACATCGCGGCCTTTTTGATGGCCTATCACCATGACAGGCTGACCATCCAACCTAGCCAAACCACCGACAATCGCTGGATCGTCAGAAAAAGCGCGGTCGCCGTGCAATTCTTCGAAGTCGGTAAATATAGCTTGGATGTAATCTAGGGTGTAAGGCCGTTGTGCATGACGTGCTAACTGCGAAATTTGCCAAGCATTTAAATTGCCGTAAATGTCTTCTGAAAGTTTTTTATTTTTCTTTTCTAGGGCGCTCAGTTCTTTAGATATATCCAAAGCATCGTTGGCGTCATGCGCCGCTTGCAAACCTTCGATTTGGCTTTCCAGCTCAGCGATCGGTTGTTCAAAATCCAAGTAACTTATTTTCATCTCTCATCTCTTGTTAAAGCTAACGCCTAAAGGCCGGTGGTTTAAGGATGGGCTGGGTAGGCAAAATTAGCAACAATAACGCTCCCTGCTCACCCGACAAAGGCATCCTAGCCCCTAGGCCCTAAATCCTAGCCCCTGTTTTACTAATTATATAGGATTTTTACATTATCACGGCTTAACCACAAACTTAAATCGGCCAGCAAGCTTTCTGCCAAATCTACCCGCCAATCATTGCCCAGCATCAATTCCACCCGGCTGGTTTGATTGTGGTAGACCACTTTAACCGCACAGCCACGCTGTTCATCCGAGGCGCTTTTGCGATAGGGTTGCAACAAGGTTTTTAGTTTTTCCGCATCGGCTTGGCCGTTACAGGAAATTTTTAAAAAGCTCGCTCTGCTATTACGTAAACCGGATATGTCGTGTAATTTTCTGGCATTCACGCGCAAGCCGCCAGAAAACTCATCGTGGCTCACCCGCCCTTCCACTATGATCAATTGGTCGTCTTTGAGTAAAGCTTGAGATAGAGCCAACAACTCACTGCCTACCACCACTTCGATACGGGTAGTGCCATCGTCCAAGCCGACGATGGCCATTTTGCCTCTGCCGGTCATACGCACGCGTATGCCAGAAACAATACCGGCCAACAATTGCGGTTGTTCCTTAGGGCTTAAGTTCGCCAAACTGCTGCTGACAAATTGCGCCAAGTCTTTTTGGTAAGCGGCATAGGGGTGGCCACTAAAATAAAAACCTAGCGCCGCTTTTTCTTCCAATAAGCGTTGCTGCTCAGGCCAAGCCGGCACCTTAGGCAAGACATTAACCGCGTTATCGGCCGCCTCACCAAACAAGCTGTTTTGTTGGCGGTTGGCGCTATTTTGTTCAGCCACCGCCATGGCGGTGGCCACCGCCGCCAGCAAGGCGTTGCGATTGGGTTCGGCTGGCTGATCGCTTAATGCATCAAAGGCACCGGCCCGAATTAAAGATTCCACCACGCGCCGATTCACTTTGCGCAAATCCAAGCGCTTGCAAAAATCAAACAAATCTTTGAATGGGCCGTCTTTATCGCGCGCCTGTAAAATCACCTCTATCGCGGCCAAGCCCGTGCCTTTCACTGCACCCAAGCCATACAAGATTTGCTGACCGTTTATGGGGGTAAATTTAAAATCACTGCGATTGACGTCGGGCGGCAATACTTCAATTTGATTGGGCGCGCAATCGTCATAAAACACGTGCACATTGTCGGTATTATTCATGTCGGCCGACATGGTCGAGGCGAGAAAAGCCGCCGGATAATGCGCTTTCAAATACGCCGTTTGATAGGCCACCAAGGCATAGGCGGCGGCATGCGATTTATTAAAACCGTAGCCGGCAAATCTTTCCAATAAATCAAATAATTCCGACGCTTGTCGCTCGGTCATATTGTTTTTAACCGCACCTTGCACAAAGGTGTTACGTTGCGCGTCCATTTCTTCTTGTTTCTTTTTACCCATGGCGCGACGTAATAAATCGGCACCGCCCAAGCTGTACCCTGCCACCACTTGGGCAATCTGCATCACCTGCTCTTGATACACGGCAATGCCGTAGGTTTCTTTAAGAATAGACTCAGTCAAGGGGTGCGGGTATTCCACGCGTTGCTTACCGTGCTTACGGCGGCAATAGTCCGGGATCAAATCCATGGGGCCAGGCCTATACAAGGCCACCAAGGCAATGATGTCCTCAAAGCAATCCGGCATGGCTTGCTTGAGCATGTCTTTCATGCCGCGCGACTCAAGCTGAAACACGGCGGTCGTATTCGCAGTTTTTAATAACTTAAAGGTGGCTTTATCGTCCAGCGGCAAAGTGGCAAAAGACAAAGGTGGCAAGTCGGCTAAGGCGCGCTGCTTATTGGCGTTGAGCAAGGCTAATTCCAATATGGTCAGGGTGCGCAAGCCTAAAAAGTCAAATTTAACTAGGCCAACCGCCTCCACGTCATCTTTGTCGTATTGGCTCACCAAACTGCCGCCATCGGCTTGGCAATAAATGGGCGAGAAGTCCGATATCTTACCCGGTGAAATCAGCACCCCGCCGGCATGCATGCCGACATTGCGTACCAAGCCCTCTAAGCGCAGCGCCAATTCCAACAACTCACGCAATTCTTCTTCGCTGTCTCGGCGCTCGGCTAATTGCGGCTCTTTTTCTAGCGCGTCGGACAAGGTAATGCCCAACTCCTGTGGGATTAATTTACTGATGCCGTCAATAAACCCGTAAGGCAAATCCAACACCCGCCCAACATCCTTAATCACCGCTTTGGCCGCCATGGTGCCGAAAGTGGCGATTTGTGAAACGGCATCCAAACCGTACTTTTGCTTAACGTAATCAATGACGCGATCGCGGCCCTCTTGGCAAAAATCGATATCAAAGTCAGGCATGGACACGCGGTCTGGATTCAAGAAACGCTCAAACAAGAGCTGGTATTCCAAGGGATCCAAATCGGTAATGCCTAAGCTGTACGCCACCACCGAACCGGCACCCGAACCGCGACCCGGCCCCACTGGCACGCCATTATTTTTAGCCCAATTAATGAAGTCCGCCACAATTAAAAAATAGCCGGCAAAGCCCATTTGGTTAATCACCTGGATTTCAAAATCCAAGCGCGCCTCATACTCAGGCGTTTTAGCTTGCCTTACCGCCACATCAGCATACAGCCCCTGCAAGCGCGCATCCAAGCCGCGCCGTGCTTCGGCCTGCAAATAATCACTCAGGCTTTCATTATTGGGCGTAGGGAAATTGGGCAGATAATTTTTACCCAAACTTAGATGCAAGTTACAGCGTTTGGCAATTTCCACGCTGGTCTGCAACGCCTCTGGCAGGTCAGCAAACAAATCTGCTAATTGTTGCTGCGTTTTAAAATATTGCTCTTCGGTAAAATGCTTGGGGCGCCGCGTGTCCGCCAACACATAGCCTTCGGCAATGCAGGTGCGCGCTTCGTGCGCCCTAAAATCATCCGGACTAATAAATTGGATGGGATGGGTGGCGACTATGGGCAAATTAAGCGCATGCGCGATGCCACGCACCTCCGCGATGTAATCTTCTTGTGGCGTAGCTTGTTTATTGGCCGCGGTGGCCACACGTTGCACTTCCAAATAAAAGCGATCGGGAAATAAAGTCTGCCATTGCCGCGCCAAATCCGTGGCCAACGCCGGATTGCCTTGTAAACAAGCCTGACCCACCTCGCCTTGCATGGCGCCCGACAGCAAGATTAAGCCATCGCTGCCGCATTCTTCAAACCAAGCACGTTTAAATTCGGCGCGACCACGGTGCTGATTGCTAAGGTAAGCGCGGCTAAGCAATTGGCATAACAATAAATAGCCTGCTTGCGACTGACAAAGCAATAAAATCCGACTGGGCTGATCACGATTGAGCGGATTTTCCAACCACACATCGCAGCCTATGATGGGCTTTAAGCCTTTAGCTCTGGCCGCTTTGTAAAATTTGATGGTGCCGAATAGATTGTTTAAATCGCTTAAAGCCAAGGCCGGCATATTGTCAGCAAAAGCTTGCTGCACATAGTCATCTATGCGCACAATGCCATCGACTATGGAGTACTCGCTATGGCAACGCAAGTGCACAAATGACGGGCTGTTTTTTGCTGATGTTTGGGTTTGCAACATAAGGCAAATTTTACCTTATCGGCTTCCGTTTCAGAAAAAATATTACGCGAAAATCAGCGCTGCCTCAGAAAAAATTTAGCCGACTATGCCGACAAATAAACACGGATAAAAACAAGCCTAGGACGCAGCAACTTTTGATTGAATGTGATGGAAAAAACCATCATACTTGGGTATAGCGCGTAAGCTTTGTTTAATCACCCTCTGAAAGGAAATAACCATGTCTAATAACGTTACACTTAAAGGCGGCCCAGTTAAAATCGGCGGCACTTTCCCAGAAAAAGGCCAGACTGCCCCCAATTTCAAGCTTGCGGACAAAGCCCGCAACGATGTCACTTTAGAAAACTTTGCCGGCCTGCGCAAAGTGCTCAACATTTTCCCCAGCATAGACACCCCTACTTGCGCGACTTCGGTACGCACTTTCAACCAATCCGCCGCCAAGTTAAACAACACCGTGGTACTGTGCATTTCAGCCGACTTGCCGTTTGCACAAAATCGCTTTTGTGCTGCAGAAGGCATAGAGCAGGTCAGCACCTTGTCGGCATTCCGGCATTTGAGTGAATTTGCCCACAGCTATGGCGTAGCTATTGAAGACACCAGCCTCGCCGGTTTAACTACCCGCGCAGTGATAGTGTTGGACGAAAATAACCGCGTCTTGCACAGTGAACTGGTGTCAGAAATCACCAGTGAGCCGAATTACTCAGCGGCATTGGCGGTTTTGCAATAGGGGCTGGGTCGGCTTGAAAGTCGACCTACAAAACGAGTGGCGTTCCTACTGATACTTGGTGTATTTGGCGTTGCTGCCCCTAGCCTGATCCACCGGGTATTTTTTTGCATTGAGGGCTATTTTCTTATTGGCCACCTCCAGCAAATCAATCTCCAACACTTGCGCTATCCTCAATAAATAGACGAAGGTGTCGGCCAACTCATGACCGACCTGCTCAAGCTTTTCCGCTGATAAATGCTGGCTTTCGGCTGGCGTATCCCATTGAAAATGTTCCAGCAATTCGGCCGCCTCCACCATCATGGCCATGCTTAAATTTTTGGGTGTGTGAAATTGTGCCCAATCACGTTCATCCACAAACGCTTGTAGCTTTTGTTTTAATGCCTCTAAAGAATCTGCCATGACTTATTTCCTATTGCTACCGGCCACCATTTTAATTTCAAACAAGCGGCATTCCAATGAGCCATTGAATAAAGGCGTGCGCTTGCTGGGGGTGAGCCGCATGAGCTTGGGCATGGTTAAATCGTTGGTTAAAAAGTAGGTGTTCCAACCGGCAAATTTTCGTTTGAGCGCTTCGGCTATTTTAGGATAGAGCAAGGCCAGCTCATCGCCCTCACCTATGCGCACCCCGTACGGTGGATTGGCAACCAAGACCCCCTGACCATCCGGCGCCGGCACATCCACGATATCAAATTGAGACAGCTGCACGGCCGCCAATAAACCCGCTTCTTCCAAATTGCGCTTAGCAATGCGCACGGCCCGTAAATCGACATCGGAGCCATAGATTTTTTGAAACGAAACCGCCTTAACCCTTGCCGCCGCTTGATTCTTAAGCTTTTGCCAAATGGCCGGTTCAAAATTATTCAAGTTTTCAAAAGCAAATGTTCTTTTATGGCCAGGAGCGATGTCCAGCGCCAGCATGGCCGCCTCCAACAAAAACGTGCCACTGCCGCACATGGGGTCGAGCAAAGGCTGACCCACTTGCCAGCCAGACAATTTCAATATGCCGGCCGCCAGATTTTCTCTTAAGGGCGCCTCTATGCTCGCGCCTCGATTACCACGCTGGTACAAGGCCGCGCCTGAGGTGTCTAAATAAAACTGGTATTCATCCGCCGCCAAATAAGCATGGATACGCACGGCTGGATTTTTCGTGTCTATGTAAGGGCGACTGCCTACCGCCATACGGAATTTATCGCAGACCGCGTCTTTGATTTTTAAGGTGGCGAATTCCAGGCTTTTAAGTGGGCATTTCACCCCCGTCACCTTGACCATAAAATCGTGCTTTACATTGAACCAAGACGGCCAATCCAACTTGTAGGCCGCCTCAAATAAATCCTCTTCGTTGAGGTATTTGCCGCGCGCCACTTGCCATAAAATGCGCGTGGCGATACGCGAGTGCAAATTGGCCGCATAACAGACCGCCCAATCACCATCAAAACTCACGCCGCCATCGACCTGCTTGATGGACTTGGCTTTGACCATGAGCAGTTCATCGGCTAATAGCGCCTCTAAGCCACGTGGACAGGTTGCAAAATATCGGTTAGGGATCATGGTGGTTTCGCTATCGCTTATAAGGATGGGCCGACTAAATGACTGGTCATAAACAGCCGATTACTGCTACTGGGATTGTGTTCGGCTAATTTTTCGACGAACTGTAAAAATTCAATTTTATGTTGCTGCTCCAAGTTTTTTGCCCGCAGGCGCAAACTGGCCAAACGCACATCTGCCGGCTCACGCCCAAAGGCAAACACCGCGATATTGCCAGGCTTGCCGGTGGGCAATATCAGCACCTTGCCGGCAAAGCTTTGCTCTATGCGCTGCAAATAAACGTCAAACTTCTTATCGCTACCCCATAGATTGATGACCAATATGCCCTCAGCGTTTAAGCTGTCAGCGCACCGATCAAAAAAATCTTGGCTGCAAAAATCAGGCGGGATGCCATTGCCATCAAAGGCATCGATCAACAGCACGTCCGCCACTTCACTGTGGTCCGCTAAATAACGCAGGCCATCGCCTTCTATCACGTCCAAGCGCGCATCGTTGTCTGGCAAGTAAAACTGGCTGCGGGCAATTTGTATGATTTTTGGGTTAATTTCCAACACCGTACTGTGTAACTCAGGGCAGTATGCGTGCAGGTATTTAGCCAAGGATCCGCCGCCCAAGCCTATGGCCAACACCCGTTTAGCCTTGCTACTAAACAATAAAAAACACATCATAGCACGGGTGTAACTGAGCTCCAGTGCAAACGGGTCACGTATGCGCATCGCGCTTTGTATGGTGATGGATCCTAAATGCAAAGCCCGCACACCATCCAACTCACTGACGTCCACCGCTGCATCGGCAGGTTTGGCGCCACGCAGCCAACGCTTAGCACCGCCTAACATTAAACAGCCGCCTCTTGGTTCGGGTCGTTCGCCAGCGCCGCATCCATTTGGGCTTCCGCTAACGGGGCCGACTCTGCCGTGGCCACGGCTATGAATTCCGCCTCCAGCGTCAGCACTTCCGCAGACAATGGCGCTTCGGGTAAGATGGCCATGAATTTGCAACGTAACTCCATGAGCAAGGTGTCCACCTCTTGCACCTGCAAACTGATGCGCGCACCTGGTTTTATTTCGGGCAAGCCATACACCTTAGTCATATAGGGCGGGCTATCTAAACGAACTAAATTTTCACGCCAAACCGTGGCGTGCACCTCTTGGCAATTTTCTTGCAGCAAATACTGCAAACACCAATAACGCTCCATGCGGATTTGAAATTCGCTGTAGGCCTGATAGCCCAACTCAAAATGACGCATGTGCATATTGAGTGCGTCGCTATTAACCGGATAGCTAGGCGCAGTATTTTGCACCACACTGATAATTTGCCGCTGATTGATTAAATCCACCATGCGCCTAAGCGGTGAGGTACTCCAAGCGTATTGCGCCACACCCAAACCTTGATGCGGTTCCGCCTTGGTGGTCATGTAGACTTTACCCCCAGCTTGCGCACGGTATAGGCCGGGCACGTGATGCGTAGCCAACAACGCGCCCCACTGCTTATTGGCCTCTATCATTAACTCCGCCACCAACTTGTCCATGGGCGCACCGCGCTGCCGACCGACTATGCGCACAATGCCATCGACCACGTAAAAATTGTAGTCTATCTGTTGCGGTTTGGTGGGGTCGTATTTACCTCTGGCTTTTTCTAAAGTCACTGCTAAATTAAATAAATACAATAACTTAGACCAATACGGAGGACCGCTGTCGTCGGCCAGCGTCGTCTCGTTAAAATACGGCTCCAAGGCATCGTGGCGTAAATTATCGGCAATTTTAATCCGCTCCAGCTTGGTATCACGCTGGGTAATGAGCATGTCCGCATTCACGTACAAATACAGCGACAACACCGGCTTAATCTCGCCTGCGTCCAAACTAAACGGCCTGATTGCCGATTCTGGCAGCATGGTGATTTTATGGCCCGGCATATACACCGTGGACAAGCGCTGCATCACCTCGACATCCAATGGGCTGTCTAATGCTATGCCCAAGGCGGGTGCGGCGATGTGTATGCCGACACGGGTCATGCCATCGGCTAAGGGCAAAATTGAAAAAGCATCGTCAATTTCGGTGGTGCTGCTGTCGTCTATGCTAAAAGCTTCGGCATCGGCCAAACTCAAATCGGCCAAATTGAC
>SXVG01000005.1 GCA_005791685.1 Methylotenera sp.
ACCCAATAATCGTCCGGCCCGATATTAAAGCTGATCCACAAGCCCTGCACGCCATAATGATTAACGGTAATGATGGTTTCAGGGCCGAGTCGCTCACGAATTTTGCTGGCCACCATATTGATGAAAGGGTCAGCCGGCAGCGGCTCTATCTCTTCCATAAAATCCGCGTAGTAAATACGCACGCCTTCTTTACCAGTGATCTCCGAAAGCAAAGCCAGCCTTAAGCTTTCCTGGGAGGCTATCAGTGAAGCACGCGTATAATTCACCACAGTCACCGCTTGCAAAGCGGTCGCTTCCGCACGCGGTTCACGCTCAAAGTATTCGAAGATTTTTAGCGAGGCAAATTGCGCAACGGCCAATAATACGGCTATCAGCAACATCACTCTGGCTAGCAGTGTTTTAGGTAAAAGATTCTGTTTCAAATGACAGGCTGGCTATGAAATTTTAGAAAAACGGTAAGCATTAGACTTAATTACTCATCCACCGCGCCGTCTGGAATAAACACGTAGCCGAAACCCCACATCGTTTGCAAATACCGCGGGTGCGCCACATCCGGCTCTATCAGCTTACGTAAGCGCGACACCTGCACATCGATGCTACGATCAAACACATCCAATTCCCGACCACGCGCTAACTGCATCAAACGATCACGAGACAAAGGCTGGCGTGGATGGTCAACAAACACCTTAAGCAGCGCAAATTCGCCACTGGTAATGGTGACGGAAACACCGTCTTTGCTCAGCGACCGACTGCTCGCACTGAAAACGAAATCGCCTATCGCAACATTGTCCACATTAAGCGCTGGCGCACTGGGTTGCAAACGTTCGTGTCTGCGCATCACCGCATTGATTCTAGCCAACAATTCACGCGGATTAAACGGTTTAGGCAAATAGTCATCGGCCCCCATTTCTAGGCCTATGATACGGTCCACTTCATCGCCACGGGCGGTCAACATAATGATAGGTAAAAGCGTGCCTTTACCACGGATTCTGCGGCAAATAGACAGCCCGTCTTCCTCTGGCAGCATCAAATCCAACACCAGCAAATCGATGGGTTCGGCGTCTAAAATAGCGTCCATCTCTTTGGCATCGGCGGCCACTTTAATGATGTAGCCTTGCTCGGTCAGGTAACGTTGCAACAACTCACGCAAACGAATGTCATCATCCACGACTAAGATTTTTTTGTTTTGATTCACCATAATGTCATCTACACTCTTAATTTTATGATTGCAAAAGCAGTCCCATTAACTTACCCAAGCTTATTGTGCGCTGATTATTTAGCCTAAAAACAGGCTCAACACGACTATCTCCAGTGTATGCTAATTTCATCTAATTTAAAATGACGGCATAGAAATTAAACTAAGCCATGCACCTAATACCCAACCAAACTCAAGCACTTAGGCTGATTAAGCGCTCTTTTACTGGCTTGATTTTTGTTACAAATTCTTACAATTTACGCCCTATTTGAAACAATCGATTAACAATCCTACTCCATGATGCTTAGTCCAATTCTGGTTTAAATTTACAAAGTTAAGGCCTTGATTCTTCATCACGCAAAACACCCGTCTCTTGTGCAGCCCATCAGCATAGCGCTAATCGCCTTGCTTAGTTTGAGCTTAAGCACTTATGCCGCGGACAAAGGCTACTTTGACGACAATGGCAAAACCAGCAAATTAGCCGCGAACGAAGACAACAACGAAGGCATGCAACAAACGCTGGAACTCAATTTCAGTCCTGAAAGTCGAGAAAAATTACGTAAGGCCTTGGACGATTATGCCAAGTCCATAGACCAAGACCACGACAGAATTGAAGAGCGCCGGCGTGCCATGCAAGACAGTCTGGAAGACCGTTTTTACGATGCGGATAACGACGGTGATGCCACCCTAGACCGCCAAGAAGCCACGGAAAAATTACCGCAAATTGCCAGGCATTTTAATCAAGTCGACACCAACCAAGATAAAGTTATCTCACTGGAGGAGTTGGCCGAAGCGCAAACACGTATAGTGGAACGCCGCAAAGCCGCCGAAGCCGCCATTGAAGCACAAAAGCTACAAGCTACCAGCATGGCGGCCGACGAAGTCAAAACAAAATCCAAAAGCAAGAAAACGGCCCATAACAACAAAAAACGTTCGCTGTAATCCGCCGCCGCCACTAGCAAAATACGCCGCTAGCCATGCTACTATAAGGCCAGTCAGCTTATTTTATCCATCGCGTATTTAGACAGCCATGCCCAACCAATTTAGCTTATTGCAGGAGCGACGCTTTCGTCCATTCTTTTTCAGCCAGCTATTAGGGGCATTTAACGACAACGTCTTTAAAACGGTACTCATTAGCTTGGTAGTGTTTCATGGCAGTGAGCTTAGCAGCATGGATAGTGGCACCGTGGCTACTTTATTGCCGGCGCTGTTCATCCTACCGTTCTTGTTATTTTCTGCCACAGCAGGGCAAATTGCCGATAAATTTGAGAAGTCCAGGCTGATACGCCGCATAAAACTGTTTGAAATTGGCATCATGCTGGTGGCTAGCCTAGGATTTTATTGGCACAGCCTAGGCCTACTCACCGGCGCTTTATTTCTGCTGGGCTTGCACTCCAGCTTATTTGGCCCAGTTAAATACGCCTATCTACCCCAACACCTGACAAAAGACGAATTGATAGGCGGCAATGGCCTGGTGGAAATGGCTACTTTTTTAGCCATACTGCTGGGGCAGATACTGGGCGCCGACTTAGCCGTGCAAGCGCAATATGCACTACTGGCTAGCCTGGTCACGCTAAGCCTCGCCCTAAGCGGCTATTGGGTCAGTCGCAATATCCCCTATTCGGCTGCGGCGGCACCCGACTTAACCATCCATTGGCAGCCCCTGCGCGCCACTTGGCAAAACCTAACATTTGCTAGGCAAGATAAAAAGATAGGCTTAGCCTTGCTGGCCATTTCTTGGTTTTGGTTTTACGGCGCCACCCTGCTGGCGCAGTTTCCCAGCTTCGCCAAACACACCCTAGACGGCGACGAGAGCGTGTTTATATTGCTGCTGGCGGTATTTTCCAGTGGCGTGGGTCTAGGTTCATTGCTGTGTGAAAAACTTTCAAAAAGAAAACTGGAACCCAGTTTGACGGTTTTAGGCGCTTTAGGCTTAAGTCTATTCGGCTTGGATTTGTACTTCGCTAGCAGCGGACTGCCCGCCATGACCGCACTGCAAAATTACACTCAATTTACAGCGTCCTTAGAAAACCTACGCTTGCTGCTGGATATCGCGCTCATAGGCGTATTCGGTGGGTTTTACATAGTGCCTTTGTATGCCTATATACAAAGCCACGCCGAAGAAAGCCATCGCGCCCGCATCATCGCCAGCAACAACATCTTAAACGCGCTGTTTATGATAGCGTCCGGCATCGCATCCATCGCCTTATTCAAATTAGGCTTTACTATCCCACAATTATTCTTAGCCACGGCACTGGCCCACACCTGGCTTATGCTAGTCCTGTGCCTATACCAAGCAAAATACTGGACTCGGTTTAGCCATTGGATTAAATAGGCACGCCTGCATAGCGTAATGTGACTCTGGCTAGGCTTTGATCTCATGAATACGCACAAACCGTTTTAGTTCAGGCACACAAGAGCCACATTCCGTGCCACATTTAAGTTTATTTTGCAGGGTTATTAAATCTGCGCCCCGTTGTATGGTGTCTATGATGTCATTTTCAGCCACATCCAAACAACTGCATACCACCCGACCTCGGCCACGATGGCCTAGCGGTGGCGCGCTTAAAGGCGCTAACGCCCAACGACGCAACTCCGCAGTAAACTCCCCGGCCAGCATCGCATCTTTCAGCCAATCCTCGGCCAAGGTTTCTCCCAGCAAGCGCACTCCGGTCACTTCTGCCGTACCACAACCGCGCTTATTTTCCACCAAGATTCGTTTGCTCACTCCGCGCTTGGCATCATTGTACATAAGCAAAGGCCTATCATCGGTCATGCCCAGTATGGCATCTATTTCAGCAATCAATGCGCTGTCTGGGGCCTCCTTATGCGCGGCTCGAAGTATCAGCATGCCGGCATGCTGCTCGGTTTCACGGCCAAATAAGCCGCAACAGGCGTATTGGAAATTAACGAGCAAGTGACGTATTTTTTGCAAGGCATCCAAACTTTGTATGCTGCGCATTACCGTCATCCGCCATGGCAAATCCAATTTCTCCAGTTTAATGGCGCTGTGTTTGAGTTCCGGCTGTTTGGATACCGCATCAAAAGACGCAGGCATGAGGGCATTCACACCCAAACCATGCATGAATTGACTGCCCCAATGCATGGCAATAAAGGTTTGCGATGGCTGCACTTCTTCAGAAGCTTGCGCCATTAGGATCAAACTGCCACGCCGATTACTGACTTTAACAATATCGCCCTGTTTAATTGAACGGCGCTGCATATCGTCCGCGTTAATATGAATAAGCGGCTGTTCCGCATGGTTAAACAATTGCGCCACCGTGCCAGTGCGGCTCATGCCATGCCATTGGTCGCGCAAACGACCGGTAAGCAAATGCAAAGGATGGCGCGCATCTGTTTTATCAGCATTTCCTTGATAGTGGGCATTCACAAACTGCGCCCTGCCATCCGGCTGGGGAAAAACACCGTCCGCATAAAGACGGGCTTTGCCTGCGCTATCCCCAGGCAAAAACGGCCACTGCTGTGGGCCTTGTTCGCTAAGTAATGGGTAACTCAAGCCGCTGATGTCCAAGTCACGACCACGCGTGGTTTCGCGATGCTCGTTAAAAATTTGTTCGGTACTGGTGTAGGGAAATAAGGTGGCCGATTTCGCCAGCCTTTGCTCTAAGCGCTGCGCAAAATCCACCATAATCTGCCAGTCATGTCTGGCTTCGCCTGGCGGAGCTATGGCAGGGCTCACTCGGGTAATGCGGCGCTCGGAATTGCTAACCGTCCCTTCTTTTTCACCCCAAGTGGTGGCGGGCAACAACACATCGGCGTATTGATTGGTGTCTGTGTTGCCATATGCATCTTGGACGACCACAAGTTCAGCCGCATTTAAAGCGCTGATGACCTTATTCAGGTCAGGCATGGAGTGCGCAGGATTGGTGCAGGCAATCCAAATGGCTTTAATGCTGCCGCCTTTAAGCGCATCAAACATTTCAATCGCGGTTTTGCCAGGTTCGCTTGGCACGCTATCCAGCCCCCAAAGCTTAGCCACTTCATCACGATGTTGCGCATTGGCTAAATCGCGGTGACCCGATAATAAATTGGCCATACCGCCCACTTCACGACCGCCCATGGCATTGGGCTGACCTGTTAGCGAGAATGGACCCGCACCTTGCTTACCAATTTGCCCAGTCGCTAAGTGTAAATTGATCAGGGCAGCATTCTTGTCCGTACCGTGTATGGATTGGTTTAAGCCCATGCAATACATGGATAGACTGGGGCCTTTAGCAAACCATTTGGCCGCAGTGATGATGTCGGCTTCTTTTATGCCACAAATATCCGCGACCATCTTGGGCGTGTAATCCCGTACAGTGTCTTTTAACGCATCGAAGCCATGGGTATGTTCACGGATGTAATCCCTATCCAACCAACCTTCCCACAACATGACATGCAGCATGCCGTTAAATAAAGCCACGTCCGTGCCTGGCAATAGGGCTAGGTGCAGGTCCGCGGCCTGTGCAGTGTCGGTGCGCCTAGGATCGACTACAATTATTTTTAGATTAGGATTGCGCGCTTTAGCGTCTTCAATACGGCGGAAAATAATAGGATGGGCATAGGCGGTGTTGGAGCCGGCGATGAACAAACAATCCGCATGGTCTATATCTTCGTAACAAGCCGGCGGCGCATCCGCGCCTAAGCTTGCTTTGTAGCCCGCCACCGCTGAGCTCATGCACAAGCGCGAATTGCTATCCACATTGTTGGTGCCTATCAAGCCTTTAGCCAACTTGTTAAACACATAGTAATCTTCGGTCATTAATTGACCAGAAATATAAAAAGCCACGGCATTAGGGCCGTGCGTTGCTATGGTGCTGGCAAATTTTTCAACGATAAGATCCAGCGACGCATCCCATGTCGCACGCACTCTTGGCGCAGCTCTGTTGGCCCGTAGCTCCGGATAAAGCAAGCGATTATCCAGTTTAGCCGTTAAGTGCAATGTAGCGCCTTTGCTACAGAGTCGACCAAAATTGGCAGGATGATGAGGGTCGCCTTGCACGTCTATGATTCTGTCGTTCTCACTGGATATAATGACGCCGCAGCCAACGCCACAGTAACAGCAGCTACTTTTTGTCTGTTTAATCAAGCTGTTTTATCTTTCAATGCTAAGTAGACTAGGCCCGCCTCTACTTTTGTTTTAAAGCAGGCGGTTTGCCCTACATCTGGCTCTTCCGCCCGGCCATCCGCTAGGCTGATTTTCCAGCTGTGCAAGGGGCAAGCCACTTTATCCCCATAGACTATGCCCTCCGATAAAGGGCCGCCTTTATGTGGACAACGGTTATTGACGGCAAAAACCCTATCATCACTTAAGCGGAATACGGCGATTTCGACGATTTCCCCGGCCTCATCTTGGCTGCGCACAACACGCGAGCCCAATCTTTGTATGTCTTGCAGTGGCGCCACTTCTATCCAATTACACATAATTTCAACCTTTAAAAAAACTCATGAAACAAGCAATAAATAAATTAATAGGAAATTTAAAATGAAAGAAAAAATGGCGATCCATTGCCATTTTAGCAAGCGTGCACGCGCTATTAATGGGGTGCGTGGCGGGGCTAAAAGCGGCTTAAACTCACCATGTTCCAGGGCTAACAACATCTCTTCCGCGGTTTCGAATCTGAGCTTTTCATCCGGAGCGACGGCTTTAAGGATGATGTTTTCTAACCAAAATGGAATGTCTGGACGGTACCTTGTCGGCGGCACTGGCAGCCCAAATTTAGGATGCTGAAAAGGCTCAATCTCGCCGTACGGGTATTTGCCTGTGAGTAAGTGATAAAGCGTCACCCCCGCTGCATAAATATCGGTTTGTAAGCTAGCCATTTGTCCGTCAAACAATTCTGGCGCCATAAAGCTTGGGGTGCCTGGATTTTGCAAGACCGTAATATTGGGCGCCGTGCTCGTGACCGCAACACCTAAATCCAAAATGCGCAGACGCTGATCACTGGATAGGTGGATATTGGCCGGCTTGATATCCCTGTGCACAATATTCAGTCTATGCAAAGCGCCTATGCCGCGCATTAAATCCAAACCGATTTTTGCCGTGCCTGCCACGGTAAAGTGATGGCCGCTATCCAAACGTTGTTGCAGCGTCGCCCCTTCATGCCAACTCATGACAAAATAGAGCCTGCTGCGCTTTTCAACGGACACCGGAAAGACCTGTGGAAAATATTGCGAAACCACCCTTTTTGCCAACCACTCTTCATTCAATAAACCATTGCAGCTTTCTGTATCAGCGCTCAGTGCGGGCTGCAATGTTTTAAGCACAAACAACTGCTTAGTCTTGGTGTCACGCACCCGGTATAACAAGCTCGCACGTGACTCATGCAACAGCTCCATGACTTCAAGACCATCCAGACTTTCACCCGCATGCAATTTATTGGGCAAACTTAAATGCTTGCCAGCGGCGATGAGTTCACTCAGGGTATCTTCACCCAACCGGGTGATTTTTACGGCAACCGCCGTACTATTATCGGTACTGCCTTTTTCTATGGCACTTTTAACCAAGTGATCGCAGATGGATTGCGGGCCATCATAAAGCCCTATGATCTGATGCAGGTTTTTATCCCCCAAGGCATCCCAAACACCGTCGCTCATTAACACAAAAACATCGCCAAGCTGCAACTGGCCTTCGCCAAAATCAACGGCCAAGTATTGATCTAAACCCACCGCCCTTTTTAATACATGGCGCATGTCCGGTCTATCCCAAACATGGTCTGTGCTTAGTTTTTTGAGCTGACCATCACGCAGCAAATAAATACGGGTATCCCCCACATGCGCCAAATAATAACGCTGCCCTCTAAGCAACAATACAGACAAGGTGGTGGCCATGCCCGCCATGTCGCGATTCGCATTCGCCTGGGCGATGAGCCAGCGATTAGCCGCGGCTATCACCTTGTCCAGCGCGGCTAAAGGCTCCCATGTGTCTGGTGTCGCATAGTAGTCTGAGGTGACTGAGCGCACGGTCATTTCTGCCGCCTCGCCACCCCCCGCATGGCCACTCACCCCGTCGGCTACCGCCAGCATAGCTCCTTTAACACTCAGTTGCTCTTGCACAGGCGTCACCACCCCTAGGTAATCTTCATTACGTGTGCGTGGCCCTGTTAGGCTGGCCTGACCGATGGTAAATTGCAATGCCATTTAAACTTTAGCCGCAGTGGCCGTTCCCCATGTGGTACGCCATCTCGTTTTAACCCCGGCTAAACCTATCATGGCCAACACGGCTAAACCAGCGAAAATTAACAAGCCTGCTTGGTAGCTACCAGAAGTTTGCTTGAAATAACCTAGACTGGCGGCTAGATAAAAACCGCCCACACCGCCAGCCATACCGACCAAACCTGTCATTACGCCTATCTCCTTACGAAAGCGTTGTGGCACCAATTGGAATACTGCGCCATTGCCCATGCCCAATACGGCCATGACGGGAATGATAATGGCCAGTGCTAATTGGTAAGTCGCTTGGCCAAAACTCATTACGAATAATAATACGGCGGCGACACTGTACATCGTCAGCAGCGTGCGTATACCGCCAATGCGGTCTGCAATCATGCCGCCTATGGGCCTAACTAAAGAGCCTGCAAACACACAAACAGCCGTACAGTAGCCCGCATTCACGGCCCCTAGGCCATACAAATCATTAAAGTAAATGGTGAGCGATGAAGCCAAGCCTACAAATCCACCAAACGTGACGCTATAAAAAAACATAAACCACCAGGCATCTTTATCTTTTAAGATGGCCACGTATTGACTGAGTGACTTAGCCGGCGGCGTCTCTGGGCTATCTTTAGCAAAGATAAGGTATACGGCTAGGGCAATGCCTAATGGAATCAAGGCCAAGCCAAATACGTTATTCCAACCGTAGGCTACTGCCAAGCCTGGCGCAAACAGCGCCGCAAATACCGTTCCAGAATTACCTGCCCCGGCTATGCCCAGCGCCGTCCCTTGATGTTCTGGCGGATACCAGCGTGAAGCCAATGGCAGCGCCACGGCAAATGCCGCACCGGCAAAACCCAAACCCAGCCCTAAGAGCAAGGCTTGCTGAAAAGTCTGTATGCCGTGCAACCAAGCCACCAGCAGACTGAATATCACAATAAGCTGACCGATTAAACCGGCCATTTTTGGTTTAATCTGGTCAACCAGCACCCCCATGACGATACGTAACAAGGCTCCAGCCAATACTGGGGTGGCCACCATCAGGCCTTTTTGCGTAGCACTCAAGCTTAAATCAGCGGCCATTTGCACGGCCAGTGGGCCAAGTAACACCCACACCATAAAACTCAAATCAAAATATAAAAATGCTGAGAATAAGGTCGGTTTGTGCCCAGCTTGCCAAAAACTACTTTTCATCGATTACCCCTTAACTTGTTTTATCTGATAAATGTTTAAACGCTGATCACCGCAAACTCTTTTTGCAATTCAGGCCTCTGTACCCGCTCTGCCCATGGATCCACCGCCCCCTGCAAAGCAAACAGCAGGCGCTCGTAGGCGGCTTTGCGTCCTTCCGCATCGTCCAATACCCGCTGCTTCACGTACTCCAAACCCACGCGCTCTATCCAATGCACGGTGCGGTCTAAATAACGGGCTTCTTCACGGTAAATTTGAATGAATGCGCCTGAGTATTCCAACACCTCGTCATGCGTTTTAACCTTGCATAAGAACTGCGCCGCCTCGGTCTTAATGCCGCCATTACCCCCCACATAAATTTCCCAACCGGAATCCACCCCTATGATGCCCACGTCTTTAATGCCCGATTCTGCGCAATTGCGCGGACAACCCGATACCGCAAACTTAACCTTATGTGGCGCCCACATATGATCAAAGGCTTTTTCAATATCGATACCCATTTGCGTGGAGTTTTGTGTGCCGAATCGACAGAATTCCGAGCCCACACAGGTTTTTACCGTCCTGATACCCTTGGCGTAGGCGTAACCCGATGGCATGTCTAAATCTTTCCACATGCCGACTAAATCTTCTTTTTTCACCCCCAACAAATCGATACGCTGACCACCGGTGACCTTAAGCATGGGCACGGCATATTTATCCGCCACATCGGCAATTTTGCGTAACTGGCTGGGACTGGTGACGCCACCGTACATACGTGGGATGACCGAATAGGTCCCGTCTTTTTGGATATTGGCGTGCACACGCTCATTGATAAAGCGTGATTGCGGGTCATCCACCGCCTCATGTGGCCAAGTGGAAAGCAAATAATAATTAAGTGCAGGTCGACAAGTGGCACAGCCATTCGGCGTGCGCCAAGCCATGCCCTTCATTGCATCTGGGATATTTAAATACTTGTTAGTGCGAATCTCGGCGCGAATTTCTTCATGATTTTTATCTGAACAAGCGCATATCGCTTTACTGGTAGAAGGCGGCGCATAACCACCACCCAGTGTGGAAGCCAAAATTTGCTCCACCAAACCCACGCATGAACCGCAACTGGATCCAGCTTTGGTCTGTTTCTTAACGTCATCAATGGTGAATAGGCCTTGGTCTTGGATGGCTTTCACTATGCTGCCTTTGCAAACGCCGTTACAGCCGCAAACTTCCATTTCATTGGTCATGGCCGCCGCTTTATCTTGACCCTGATGACCGGTATTGCCCAATGAGTCCTGACCAAACATCAAATGATCACGAATCTCATGTATGGCTTTGCCATCTCTTAACATTTGAAAATACCACGAACCGTCCGTGGTATCCCCATAAAGCACGCTACCAATGATTTTGTCATTTTTTATAACGAGCTTTTTGTAAACCCCGCCAACGGCATCGTGCAAAACAATTTCT
>SXVG01000006.1 GCA_005791685.1 Methylotenera sp.
CAAGCTGGTCAAGCCGGCGGCCTGATGGTTTTGGGGAACAACCCCCGTTTTGGGGAACAAAAAGAAAGAGGGCAATCCTTGCGAATCGCCCTCTGGTATTGGCTCCTCGACCTGGGCTCGAACCAGGGACCTACGGATTAACAGTCCGTTGCTCTACCGACTGAGCTATCGAGGAATCGGTGAAGGCGAGATATTAAGGTTTAAGCATCTTTTGGTCAATAACTAAAATGCTTAAATTGAAAAATTAATTTAGGCCAAGGCTTTTTCTATGCGGTCCAGGGCGTTTTGCAGGTTTTCCATGGAGGTGGCAAAGGAGATTCTAAAGTAACCCTCTGCGCCGAACGCTGAACCAGGCACCACGGCCACATCAAACTTTTCCAGCAAGTATTCTGCCAACGCCATGTCGGTAGGCTCGCTGATTTTGCCTTGCTTGAACAGCGTGTTGATGGCGGCACGGGCATCCGGGAAAGCATAAAAGGCACCACCGGCCATTAAGCAGCTTAAGCCTGGCATTTGATTGAAGCGGTTCACCACGTATTGATGGCGCTCTTTAAATGCCGTGACCATGGGCGTGATGCAGGACTGCGGGCCTTCAAGCGCGGCTTGTGCAGCCACCTGCGATATGGAGGTGGCATTGCTGGTGGATTGCGATTGCAAGATTTCCATGGCTTTGATGATGTAGGCCGGGCCTGCGGCATAGCCTATGCGCCAACCGGTCATGGAATAGGCTTTGGATACGCCATTTAGCACGATGCAGCGGTCTTTAAGAGCGGGGGTGGCGTTGAGTATGTTGTAGAAGGTATTGCCGGTTAAATTGACGTGCTCGTACATGTCGTCGGTGGCTACCAATACCTGCGGGTGTTTTAGCAAGACCTCACCCAAGGCTTTTAATTCTTCCAAGCTATAAACCGCACCGGTTGGATTGGAGGGTGAGTTGATCATGAAGATTTTAGTTTTAGCGGTAATCGCCGCTTCCAATTGCGCTGGTAACAGTTTAAAGCCTTGCTCTATGCCACATTCAATGATGACCGGGGTGGCTTCAGCGACCAGCGCGATGTCGGCGTAAGAAACCCAATAAGGCGCAGGCACGATGACTTCGTCGCCTTTGTTGAGCACGGCCAGGCATAAATTAAATATGGTTTGTTTGCCGCCCACACCAACAATCACTTCGTTTAATGCGTAATCAAAACCGTTTTCATTTTTAAATTTATTGATGATGGCTTTCTTCAAGCCAGGAATGCCTGCCACCGGGGTGTATTTGGTGAAGCCATTGTCGATGGCTAATTTGGCCGCGTCTTTAATGTGTTGCGGCGTATCAAAATCCGGCTCACCCGCTGCCAGACCTATGATAGGTCGGCCTTCGGCCTTGTATTTACCGGCTTTTGCGGTAATGGCAAGGGTGGGGGATTCTTTAATGGATAGAACGCGTTTAGATAAGATGGCGGCTGGATTGGCTGCGGAGGATGACAAAATGGGCGTCCTTAATACAATTTTTGCTGTGGGTTAAATTAAACGTTATTTTACCCATAAATGGCTGGCTTAGGAATAAGCGCGCAGATTATCTAATGGCGCTGGGCTAAAAGCGGTGGCGGTTAAATCGCAGGCCCTTAGGACCAGCCTAAGCTAGCATGCCTTATCGCAGCCTAGGTTGTTACTGTACTCATCGGCTAAGGCAGGGTCTATTTTGGCAATGGCTAAATTGATGCTGTGCATGGCTTGCAAATCGCCTTTGGTTTTGGCAATCATTCCTAGTCGAAACAGCGAATCGATATTGGCGCTATCCAATAAGGCCGATTGTTTATAGGATTTTTCAGCCGCTTCAATTTTATTAAGGTTTTCTTGAGCATGGCCTAATTCGTACCAAGCGTCGGAGTTTTTAGAGTCGGCGTCTATCCATTTTTGTGCTATCTCAGCCAGTCTTGGCCAATCTTGATTGATTTCTGGGATGGCAATTTGCATAAAAAACGGTTTGTTATGGTCTTCTTCTTCCCAAAAGGCTTTACCCACGATAGGAAAAGCGGTTTCCATGGGCAGTGTTTCTAAATGCCTTAGCCATTCAATGGGCAGGGAATAAAAGTAGGCATGCCGTCCCGGCGTTTTAAATGTGTTGATGCCTAGCAAATGACCGTCCATATCAAAAATGCCGCTGCCGCTGGCGCCCATGCGAAATTGCGCTGTGCTACGAATGACGTGCGAGCCTTCAAAATGATAGGTGGATTTAACCACGCCTATGGAAGTTAAGGGATTGGGTACGCCGTTTGAATGGCCTATAGACAGCACGTCTTTACCCCGGCTTAACGTTTGATTTTTAACGATGACGGCCGCCTTGAACGGTAGGCCGCTGGTGCTTAATAGGCATAAGTCATGCCAGCGGTCGGCTTGCACCGAGGTGATGGTGTAGGTGTCCTCGCCTCGTGCTACCCAAGGTTGCTTGGTGCCCCGAAAGATGTGGCAGTTGGTCAGCACTTTATTGTTGCCAACCACCACCCCTGATCCGTAGGCGAGACCGCCATTATCGTTGTAGCCACGCACCATAACAACGGCTTGGGTGGCGGCGAGTATTTTTTCTTGATCAATTGCATGAGCCGGTTGAAAGGCGAACAACAAAGATAGGATTAGAGCGTATTGACGCATGCGGCCTCCAATGCAAATAAAGATTAATAAAAAACGACTTGCAAACAGACTGACATAATAAGGCAAAGTTCTAAAATTAAATGCCCGGGCTAAATTGAGCATTGAATTGTTGGTAAGCAATGTTAATTTTACTGTTAAAATTGACCGTCTAAAATCCATGAAGAGTGCTGTGTTTCATACCTTTCCCAACAGTTTGTATCAGTTGTATCAGCCGTTTGAGCCGGCCGGCGATCAGCCGCAAGCCATAGAAAAGCTCACGCAAGGTGTGAACGATGGCTTGAAGTTTCAAACTTTATTGGGCGTGACTGGCTCCGGTAAAACTTACACCATGGCCAATGTCATTGCTCGCACGGGTAGGCCAGCCATAGTGTTGGCACCCAATAAAACCCTGGCGGCGCAGTTGTACAGCGAGTTTAGGGAGTTTTTCCCTAACAATTCGGTGGAATATTTCGTTTCTTATTACGATTATTACCAACCGGAGGCCTACGTGCCATCGCGCGATTTATTCATAGAAAAAGATTCCAGCATTAATGAGCACATAGAGCAGATGCGTCTTTCCGCCACCAAGGCCTTGTTAGAGCGCGAGGACAGCATTATCGTGGCCACCGTGTCGGCCATATACGGCATAGGCGATCCGGTCGATTACCACGGCATGGTCTTGCACGTGCAGCAGGGGGAAAAGATAGCCCAGCGTGACATGATTTCGCGTTTAGTGGGCATGCAGTACGACCGCAATGAATTTGATTTTTCTCGAGGCACGTTTCGGGTGCGTGGTGATGTGATCGATGTGTTTCCGGCAGAAAACAATGAAACCGCGGTGCGCATTGCTATGTTTGATGACGAGGTCGAATCCATCACCTTGTTTGATCCCTTGACCGGGCAAATTTTCAATAAAATTCCACGTTATACGGTTTACCCATCCAGCCATTATGTGACGCCCAGAGAAACCACGATCAGGGCCATGGAAAAAATCAAGCACGAGCTGAAAGACCGGGTGGATTTTTACATCAAAACCGGCAAGCTGGTGGAGGCGGCACGCATAGAACAGCGCACCCGCTTTGATCTGGAAATGCTCAATGAGATAGGCTTTTGCAAAGGCATAGAAAACTACTCGCGGCATTTGTCCGGACGCAATCCCGGTGATCCGCCACCGACGCTCATCGATTATTTGCCGGCCAATGCCTTGATGATTATTGATGAAAGCCACGTGACGGTGCCGCAAGTGGGGGCGATGTACAAAGGCGATAAGTCGCGTAAAGAAAATTTAGTCGATTACGGTTGGCGCTTGCCTTCGGCCTTGGATAATCGGCCACTCAAATTTGAAGAGTTTGAGCAGATTATGCGCCAATGCGTATTTGTCTCGGCCACGCCGTCGGAATACGAAGCCCAGCATCAGCAGCAAGTGGTGGAAATGATAGCCAGGCCGACCGGTTTGGTTGATCCGCAAGTGTTGGTCAAACCGGCCGATACCCAAGTGGACGATTTGCTCGGTGAGATTAAATTGCGTGTGGCCGTCGGTGAGCGGGTGTTGGCCACCACCTTAACCAAGCGCATGGCGGAAGATTTAACCGATTATTTAAGTGAGCACGGTATTAAGGTGCGTTATTTGCACAGCGACATTGATACGGTGGAGCGGGTCGAGATCATACGTGATTTGCGCTTAGGTGAGTTTGATGTGCTGGTGGGCATCAATCTCTTGCGTGAAGGCTTGGACATACCAGAAGTGTCGCTGGTGGCAGTGCTCGACGCCGACAAAGAAGGCTTTTTGCGCTCCGAGCGTTCGCTCATACAAACCTCGGGGCGTGCGGCGCGTAATTTGAATGGCTTGGTGATTTTTTATGCCAATAAAATCACCCGCAGCATGCAGGCGGCCATGGCGGAAATGGAGCGCAGAAGGGGTGTGCAATTGGCCTTTAATACAGCCCATGGCATCGTCCCCAAAGGCATCAGCAAGCGCATTAAAGACATCATAGACGGCGTGTACGACAAAGACCAAGCCTTGCGTGAGCGCAAAGTCCTGCAAGAACAAGCCAATTTTGAGTCTTTAAGCGAAAAACAAATGGCCAAAGAACTGAAGCGTTTGGAAAAAGCCATGCACGACAGTGCCAAGAATTTGGAGTTTGAAAAAGCGGCCGATTACCGCGATCAACTCAAAACCTTGCGCACTAAATTCTTTGGTGCCGACATGCCGGACCTTGTTTAAAGCTGCAGCACAGGAAAACCCCAT
This sequence comes from Methylotenera sp., assembly GCA_005791685.1. Classification (GTDB taxonomy): domain Bacteria; phylum Pseudomonadota; class Gammaproteobacteria; order Burkholderiales; family Methylophilaceae; genus Methylotenera. Next base: position 4,862 of record SXVG01000006.1, read on the forward strand.
TTTGACGCGGATAAATGGTTTTAGGTTTTCTCTGTGCCTCCGTGTCTCTGTGGTGAGAAGTTTTTACCTGTGCTTCTGTGGTGAAAAGCGCTTTAAAAATAGATAGTGTTTGATTAGTCGGCAGCTTTTGTCTATAATCGCGCGCTTGCTCGGTAACGTTATCTGGCAAGCCGTAAATTAACCTTGTCACACTGCACGAATGGTTTGCGTTTTATCCATGATGAAGCGCTTTGCAGGTGGCTTATATCCAAAAGGAGTACTAATGAGACATTATGAACTAGTGTTTATCGTCCATCCGGACCAAAGCGAACAAGTGCCAGCCATGATAGAGCGTTACCGTACGCTGATCACCGCTAGCGGTGGTGCCGTGCACCGCCTAGAAGACTGGGGTCGCCGTCAACTTGCTTACCCTATCCAAAAAATCCACAAAGCACACTATGTGTTAATGAACATCGAGTGCAACCTTGAAGTGTTGGCTGAATTAGAGCATGGCTTCAAATTCAACGATGCGGTGTTGCGTCATTTAATGATGGCAACAAAAACAGCCGTAACCGCGCCATCACCGATGATGAAAGAAGAGAAATCTAAATCCGTGTTGAGCCGTGAAGGTGCCCCAGTAGCCGCTGACGCTACCGAGGTAGCAGCATAAGCTTTGAATAAACTGGTGTTGCAAGCTGAAGTTGTGCAGATTGAGCCGCTTCGCTACACACCAGCAGGCATACCGTTGTTAAGTGTTGTATTGCGACATGTTTCAGAGCAAGTAGAGGCTGGCATGAAGCGTAAGGTGGAGTGTGAAGTCAATGCGATTACCCTGGGTGATTTAGCGTTGCAAGGCCTGAAGCTAGGCTCACACATACGCGCGACTGGCTTTTTAGCCAAGCGCAGCCTTAAAAGCACGCAATTGGTGATGCACATTAACCATATAGAAAATATTTAGGAGTTCAAGATGGCAAGAGAAATGTACAAACGCCGCCGTTACTGCCGTTTTTCAGCAGAAGGCATTAAGCAAGTAGACTACAAAGACGTGGATTTACTTAAAGATTTTATTTCAGAAAATGCAAAGATCATTCCAGCACGCATGACCGGCACTAAAGCCCGTTATCAACGCCAATTAACGACCGCAGTTAAACTTGCGCGTTTCTTAGCTTTGCTTCCATACACAGACAAACACCAATAATCGGAGGCTACCATGCAAATTATTTTATTAGAAAAAGTGGGTAACCTAGGTAATTTAGGTGACATCGTTAAAGTTAAAGATGGCTACGGCCGTAACTTTTTAATTCCTCAAGGTAAAGCAAAACG
>SXVG01000022.1 GCA_005791685.1 Methylotenera sp.
AGCAACGGCAGTTTGATGGACAAGGCCAGCGTGCTGGCTAGCTTAAAGCACCTGGCTAAATTAAATGGCGAGGTCTGGTTTAAGTTGGACGCCGGCACACAAGCCGGCATTGCGCGCATTAATGACGTGCATATCAAGCCGCAAGCGCACCTTAAGCGATTAAAAAATTGCGCTGCCGTCTGCCCCACCTATGTGCAAACCTGTCTATTTGCCATGGACGGTGAGCCGCCCTCTGACGCCGATATTGAGGCGTATTTGGCGCGCTTAAGTGAGGTTAAGGCGCTGGTGCAAGGCGTGCATTTATACAGTTTAGCGCGCCCCTCGTATCAGATTGAGGCGTCTAGGCTAGCTCGTTTGTCACGCGATCAGTTGGCAGCCATTGCCGAGCGCATACGCGCATTGGGGCTAAACGTACAGATTAGCGATTGATTAGCGTGCATCGGCTAAAAAGCCCGCTACCGCTCGTTTAAATGGGCTGATGCGGTTGCCCAGTCGTATTGCTCCAGTGCGCAACAAGCGTGCCGGCAAACTGTCACTGGCATACAGTTTGGCGATGGCATGGGTTGCTAAGAACAAAGGTTTGGTGTGGCGTCTATGCTTGCGCTCGTAGCGCAGCAACAAACTGCTTGAGGCGATATCTTGACCATGGCTTAGGGCCGCTTTAATTTCATCGGCCAAGCTGGCGATGCCGGATAAGCCAAAATTAAAACCGTGCGCGGTCACCGGGTGCATGCCCACCGCAGCATCGCCCACCAAGGCAAAGCGTGGGCCAACCAATCGTTTGGCGTAAACGGTCACCAAGGGGTAAGCATGGCGAGTGGAGACCAAGCGCATGGGGCCGAGTCGGTGTTTGAATCGGGCGGTCACTTCTTGGTTAAACACTTCTTCTGACATGGTGAGTAACTCCGCCATTTCGTCGGGCGGCAGGGTAATCACCACAGAAGATTGCCGGCCATTCATGGGCAACAAGGCCAAGGTTTGCCCGTAATCAAACCATTCCCAGGCGGTGTGTTCGTGCTCTAGCGTGTGCGTCATGACGCAGACCAACATGGTTTTGCCAAAGTCGTGCATGTCGGCGGCGATGCCCATGGCGCGGCGCGTTTCTGAAAAACGACTGTCCGCGGCAATCAATAATTGCGTCGTGATGACTTCATCGTTGCTTAAAGTGACTTGCACGCTATGGGCTTGCTGCGCGATATGCCGGACTTGCACTTCGGTTTTTATGGCAATGGCCGGGTGACTCAAGGCCACATCGTAAGCCGCCAGACGGATTGCGTGGTTGGCGATTAAATAACCCAGTTCGGTTTTTTTACTCAAGTCATGGCTGATATTGAGCGATAACAGCGAACTGCCATTGAACACACGGGCATCGCGCAAGGCAGAAATGGCTTGCGGGTCTATGCGCTGCCATAGGCCTAATTCGCGCATGAGCTTGGCAGAATGATGGGTTAAGGCGATTTCTCTGCCATCAAAAGCCGGTTGGGCGATGCCCGTTAGGCTTTGGCGTTCCAGTACAGTGATGCCCAAGCCCGTTTCTGCTAAGGCGCTGGCCAAGCACAATCCGCTGGGGCCAGCACCGATGATGAGGATGTCGGTATGCATGCTTTAGGGTTGCTTGTTGGGCATGGGGGTGACGCCGGTGGCCGCATGGTTGCGTGCTTGGATGGCGGGCGCCAAGCTGTCTTGCTGCGCTTTTAAGGTTTTATTGATGTCCAAGCCGTGCTGGTAATAGTCTTTGTCGATGACAGGATCGGGGCTATGCACCGCGATGTAAGCGGTAATCACGCCGGCAATCACGACCAACAGTGGGCCGGCGATGAGAAACCAAACGTAGCCGTAGCGCCACCATGCTTTAGTATCCAGTTCTTGCATTATGCTTTCCTTTTTTAACGGGCCGTCGTAGGTGGCTAGTGCGTCAAGCGCTTAGCGCGGCACTAGAAATACCGATTTTTCTGTGACGACATCTTGGCTTTCTAACGATTCAATTTCAAACTTAATTTTGTGTGAGCCGCTGGAAAGTTGGCCATCGGCTATTTTTAAATCAACGATGACCCAGCGTGATTCAGCTGGGTTCACTAAAATGGTTTGGAGTTGTTCATCATCATCATCGTTGTCGCTGGCCGCTTCGGTCTCGATTGTTATGCCTGGAATGCCGCTGACATTCAAGGTGTAATGTTGCGCCGTTTCCGTGCCATTCATGATTTGCAAGCGGTAGACGTTCTCTAATTTACCGTCGCCGCTCAAGCGTGCCATGACGCCTCGATCGCGCACCACGTCTACACGGAATGGGGTTCTAAACCACAAGCTGGTGATTAGCGCCAGCACCAAGGACAGTAATATCGCGGCGTAAATAAGCACCCGCGGCCTAATGATGCGTTGCAACATCTGGCGGTGCGTCCACTTGTTGATGATGGCATTTTGTGTGGAGTATTTGACTAAGCCACGGTCATAGCCCATTTTATCCATCACCGTGTCGCACACGTCGGCACAGGCGCCACAGCCTATGCACTCGTATTGCAAGCCTTTGCGTATGTCTATGCCGGTAGGGCAGACTTGCACGCACAGATTGCAGTCTATGCACGAGCCTAATTTTTGCGCACTGGCGTCGGCTTTGCGTGAGCGGCCACCACGCGGTTCGCCGCGCGCTTCATCGTAGGTCACGACCAAGGTGTCGTCATCGAACATGGCACTTTGAAAGCGCGCATACGGGCACATGTATTTGCAAATTTGCTCACGCATAAAGCCGGCGTTGCCGTAGGTGGCAAAGCCGTAGAACAGCACCCAGAAGATTTCCCATGGCCCCATGCTCATAGCCAACGCCGCCGCCGACAACTCACGTATGGGCGTGAAATAGCCGACAAAAGTAAAGCCTGTCCATAAGGCGAACAGAATCCAAACGAAATGCTTGGCGCCTTTACGCATTAATTTTTCCGATGACATGGCCGCCGCATCCAGCTTCATGCGGGTGGCACGGTCGCCTTCAATTTTTCGCTCTATCCAGATAAAAATTTCGGTGTAAACCGTTTGTGGGCAGGTGTAACCGCACCAAAGCCGCCCGGCGATGGCGGTAAACAAGAACAAGGACAGGGCCGAAATGATGAGGATGGCCGTGAGGTAAATCAGGTCTTGGGGGTACAAGACTAATTTAAAGATGTAAAAACGCTTGCTTTCCAGATTGAATAACAAGGCCTGACGTTGCCCCCATTCCAACCATGGCACGCCATAAAAGAATAACTGGGTGAGCCATATCATGGCCCAGCGCCATTGGGTAAAAAAGCCAGAAACGCTGCGTGGGTAAACCTTATCTTGTGCTTCGTACAGTGAAATGACCACTTCGTTTGGCGTAGCCTTGTTTGCAGCGGCCTTGCTGGGCTTTTTTTCATCCGGCGTAACTGTCATGCAATCCACTTCCTAACTTGCTTTAGACTAAAAAAGAAAAATCACTTGCAGGCTCTGCAAGTGATTTTAAAGACTTGCATGAGCATTTATTTGTTCGATAAACCCCAAACATAAGACGCTACCACGTGTATCTGTGCTTCGGTCAAACGACCTGCTTGTGCCGGCATTTGATTGACCTTGCCTTCGTTGATGCGTTTGATTATGGACGCTTCGCCGGCGCCGTGCAACCAAATGTTGTCGGTTAAGTTAGGTGCGCCCACCGCTTGCATGCCTTTGCCATCGGCACCATGGCAAGCCGCACAGGCGCTGAATTTTTCCTTGCCGGCGCTTGCGCGGCCAGAATCGTGCATGCTGCCGGATAAGCTTAACACGTAGTTGGCCACGTTTTTAACGTCTTCCGCATTGCCGACAACGGCGGCCATAGGCGGCATCATGCCGATACGACCAGCGGTGATGGTTTCCTTGATTTTTTCCGGGCTACCACCGTGTATCCAGTCTTGGTCGGCTAAGTTAGGAAAACCGCGACTGCCTTTTGCATCGGAGCCGTGGCATTGCGCGCAATTGTTCATGAATATGCGCTCGCCTATGGCTTTGGCCTCCGGATTTTTGGCTAATTCTTCGCTGCTCATGGCGGTGTATTTTGCATACAAAGGCTCTAAAGCCTTATTAGCGTCGGCCACTTCTTTATCGTACTGATTGCTTTGTGACCAGCCTAATTTGCCCGCGTAATTGCCCAAACCTGGGTAAGCGCTTAGGTAGAATAGGGCGAAGATGATGGTTAAAATAAACATCCATACCCACCAACGCGGCAGTGGGTTGTTCATTTCTTTTAAGTCTTCATCCCAGACGTGGCCATTGGTGCCGTCGCTATCGGTAGGCACTTTGATTTTGCTAGTACGCCATAACAACAAGGCGCAACCGAATATACCAAGCAAGGAGATGGCGGTAATGAAAGCGGGCCAAAAATTACTTGTAAAGTCACTCATTTTATTTTCCTTTAGTTTTTACTGTCGCTATAAGCCACAGTTTTTTATCTACCGTCTGGTTAACGCTACTCGTCTTTAAAAGGCAAGTTAGCCGCATCTTTGAAATCCGAGGTGTTTCTGCGCTGCCAAACCCAAACCATGATGCCTATGAATACAGCAAAGCTAAGCACGGTGGTCAAGATACGTAGTGAATTAATGTCCATTTTGTTTATTCCTATGCCCGTCCGTTATTTAAGGTGTATACCCAAGACCTGCAAATAGGCAATCAATGCGTCTAATTCGGTTTTGCCTTTAGTGGCTTCCACCGCACCGGCAATGTCAGCATCCGTGTAAGGCACGCCTACGGTACGTAATGCTTTCATGTGGGCCGGCATGGCTTCGGCATCGACCAAGTCTTTTTCCAACCAAGGGTAAGCTGGCATGATGGACTCAGGCACTAAATCCCTAGGATTGATTAAGTGTATGCGTTGCCATTCGTCGCTGTAGCGGCCACCCACACGGGCTAAGTCTGGGCCAGTACGTTTACTACCCCATTGGAAAGGGTGGTCGTAAACCGACTCGCCTGCCACGGAGTAGTGACCGTAGCGCAAGGTTTCGGCGCGGAACGGACGTATCATTTGTGAGTGGCAGTTATAACAACCTTCTCTGGTGTAGATGTCACGGCCAGCCAGTTGCATGGCGGTGTAGGGCTGTAAGCCTGCAATCGGTTCAGTGGTGGATTTTTGGAAGAATAGCGGGACTATTTCCACTAATCCGCCAAATGCGACCGTCACCAAAATCAGCACTATCATCAGAAAATTGCTGGTCTCAATTTTTTCGTGGCTAAAGCCTTTTTTTGTATCATGATTCGACATAATGATTTCCTTAAGCGTGAGCGGCTGCGGGTGGAATAGCAGCGATGGCCGCTTTGCCACTGTTGGCTGTTTTAATGACGTTCCACAACATGATGGTCATGCCGCTTAGATAAAGCAGGCCACCCACCATACGCGTGATGTAGTAAGGGGTTTTCGCCTTGACGCTTTCTACAAAGGTGTAGGTTAAGGTGCCGTCGGCATTGATAGCACGCCACATTAAGCCTTCCATTACGCCAGAAATCCAAAGCGCAGCGATGTAGAGCACGATGCCTATGGTGGCTAGCCAGAAATGCAACTCTATGGCTTTGATGCTGTACATTTGTTTTTGACCAAATAAGCGTGGAATCATGTAGTAGATTGCACCCATGGACACCAAACCCACCCAACCTAAGGCGCCAGAGTGCACGTGGCCTACGGTCCAGTCGGTGTAGTGTGATAAGGAGTTAACGGTTTTAATCGCCATCATTGGACCTTCAAACGTACTCATGCCGTAGAAAGACAGAGAAACGATTAAACAGCGTAGGATAGGATCAGTGCGTAATTTATGCCATGCACCTGACATGGTCATGATGCCGTTGATCATGCCGCCCCAACTTGGCGCTAATAGTACTAGTGAGAACACCATGCCTAGCGATTGTGTCCAGTCAGGCAGGGCGGTGTAGTGTAGGTGGTGAGGGCCCGCCCACATGTAGGTGAAAATCAATGCCCAGAAATGCACGATGGACAGACTGTAGGAGTAAACAGGACGACCGGCTTGCTTAGGCACAAAGTAGTACATGATGCCCAAGAAGCCTGCGGTTAAGAAGAAACCCACGGCGTTGTGACCGTACCACCATTGCACCATGGCGTCTTGTACGCCGGCGTAAGCAGAATAAGACTTCATGAAGCCGGCTGGAATGGCGGCGCTGTTAACGATGTGCAACAAGGCCACGGTGATGATGAATGCGCCAAAGAACCAGTTGGCCACGTAAATGTGTTTGACCTTACGCGTGCCTACCGTACCGAAGAACACGATGGCGTAGCACACCCAAGTCACCGCAATCAGCAAGTCTATGGGCCATTCCAATTCGGCGTACTCTTTACCTTGGGTAAACCCTAAAGGCAAGGACACGGCCGCGGCGACGATGACTAACTGCCAAGCCCAGAAAGTGAAACTGGCCAATTTTGGCATGAATAACTTGGTTTGACAGGTGCGCTGCACGACGTAGTAGGAGGTGGCAAACAAGGTGCAGCCGCCAAATGCAAAGATCACCGCATTGGTATGCAATGGTCTTAAACGACCAAAACTGGTCCAAGCTAAGCCTAGGTTGAGTTCTGGCCAGACAAGTTGTGAGGCGATGATGACGCCCACCAACATGCCCACCACGCCCCAAACCACGGCCATGATAGAAAACTGCCGTATAACCCCATCGCTATACGTGTTCGAACTTACATTTAGGTCTTGCATTTGGTTGCCCCCATGGTGCTTATTGATAATTCTATGTGATTTTCACACGTGACATTTTGTCGCAGATTGGTCGCCGTCTAATTGATTTATATCAATTGATGAGCAGAATATTGGCTTTTCCCTGGCTAAATACAACGCATACGAGGTGTGCCTAGCTTGGGCATAATCGAGTAAAATCCCCGTTATGATTCTTTTCAGCCCGTCGTTTAATAAGTGTTTGGCCTATTTAGTGCTTATGCTAGTCCTTAATGCCTGCGGTAAGCAAGCACCGATGACCCCGCCGGAAATTATTTTTGCTGTTAGCCAAGCGCCGCTTAATTTAGACCCACGCTATGCCAGCGATGCCGCCTCGGAACGGCTTAATCGACTGCTGTATCAAAGCCTGGTTGATTTTGACGATCAATCTAGGCCGCAGGCCAGTTTAGCGACTTGGCAACAGCTCAGCCCCCTTGTTTACCGCTTTGCGCTTAATAAAAATCGCGCGCCCTTTCATTACCCTAAGTCTGGGCTTGGGCAAGCGACGGCCGTTAAATTGACCGCGCACGACGTTAAGGCCACTTACGATTCTTTAAGGACGCTGGCGGATTCGCCGCACAGTGCCGAATTTAGCCACATAGAAAATATAGCCGTGCCAGATGAGGACACGGTGCTGTTTCACCTAAAGCGCGCCGATCGGCATTTTCCGGCCAAATTGCTGATAGGCATACTGCCGGCAAACTTGATAAACGCCCAGCATGATTTTGCCCATACTCCGGTCGGCAGTGGCCCATTAATCGTCTTGGATAATCAAAGCGGCTTGCGTTTACAGCGGCTTAAAGACGGTCAATTGATACGCTTGATGGTGGTGAAAGATCCCACGGTGCGCATGCTCAAGTTGCTGCAGGGCGAGGTGGATTTGCTGCAAGGCGACTTACCGCCCGAGGCGGTGCGTTATTTGCAGGGTAAGCAAGCGCTCAAGGTTAACACTGCTTACGGGGCGAACTTCTCTTACTTAGGGTTGAACATGCAAGACCCGCAGTTGAAGAAGCTAAAAGTCAGGCTGGCCTTAGCCCATGCCATAGACCGTGAGACCATCATTAAAAAAGTCATGGTTAGGCATAGCCGTTTGGGCGGTGCCATCTTGCCCCCTGAGCATTACGCACACCCACAAAGCTTGCCGCCTTATGCCTACGATCCGGCGCTGGCTAGGCGTTTATTGCTGGAAGCTGGGGTAACATTGCCACTTAAATTGGTCTATAAAACCTCCACCGATGCGCAGCGACTCAGGCTGGCGACCATTATGCAAGCGCAAATGCGGCCAGCGGGCATACAGTTGGAGATACGCAGTTTGGATTGGGCGACCTTTTTTGCCGAAATCAAGCAAGGCAATTTTCAGTTGTATGGCTTAACCTGGGTGGGCATCAAGACCCCGGAAATTTACGCCCAAACCTTTGCCTCCAGCAGTGTGCCGCCCCATGGCTTTAACCGTGGCCGTTATCAGGATGCGCAATTGGACCAATGGCTGCTGCAGGAGAATTGGTCG
>SXVG01000023.1 GCA_005791685.1 Methylotenera sp.
GCATTGGGCGATTTGGGTATCTGGATCAGGATGCACTATGTTTACCCTTATCCGCACGTGGATGAAGTCATCCCCTTGATGGCCGATGGCTTAATTCTGCCTTATTTGGACGTGCCGTTTCAGCATGCCAGTCCACGTATACTAAAAGCCATGAAACGACCCGCGCATGCCGAGAATAACTTGGCGCGCATTAAAGCCTGGCGTGAAATTTGCCCAGACATTACCGTGCGCAGTACCTTTATTGCCGGCTTCCCGGGTGAGACCGAAGACGACTTTCAAATGCTGTTGGACTTTTTAGAAGAAGCGCAGCTAGACCGCGTGGGTTGTTTTGCCTATTCCGCGGTCGATGGGGCGGCGGCCAATGCCTTGCCCAATCCCGTGCCAGAAGAAATTAAACAAGAACGTTTAAGTCGTTTTATGGCGGTGCAAGAGCGCATTAGTGCGGCCAAATTACACGGCAAAATAGGCAGCATGCAAACGGTATTGGTTGATGAAATCGTCACCGATGCAGCCGGCAATGTGGAGGCGATAGGGCGTACCAAAGCCGACGCGCCTGAGATAGATGGGGTGGTGTATTTGCAGGACGCCGAAGGTTTGACGCCGGGTGATTTTGTTGAGGTGGAAATTTACAGCGCCGATGGCCACGATTTGCGTGGCGGTCCACCGCGGGCTAGCTAAACAAATCCGGCATGATGGCTGTCGGGCGTTGGCTGTCGGCACGTTCTTCTAAAAAATCAAAAGTCAGCGGGCAACGTGTCGGTTTGCGTGCGGCTTTGCGTTTTTTAGGGGTGCTGGCTTGTAAGTCGATGTAGGGCGTTTGACTGATGCGCACGTAGCCTGAGCTGGCTAATTTTTCGGCGGTGGTTTCAAACAGGCTAAGTGGGTTGTCTATGTTTTGCAGGGTGACGATGGCTTTGCTGACTTTCAGCACGTTATACATGGTAAATTTAGCCGCGGTTTGTTTACCGTAAATCTCGCCTGTGTGAATTTCCACTGTGCCTCCGAGCATGAATGTTTGCTTATGGTATCGCCACAATCGCCAATTAACAAGCTTTTTAGCGGGCGCCATGTGAGGATAGGCGCAGCCATGTTAAAATGCCGCATTATTTGTAACCGCCCACTTCTATGACAGTTCGCACACGATTTGCCCCCAGCCCTACCGGTTTCTTACACATAGGTGGCGCACGCACCGCCTTGTTTTCTTGGGCTTATGCTAAAAAACACGGTGGGGAGTTTATCTTACGCATTGAAGATACCGATGTGGCGCGCAGCACACCAGAAGCAGTGCAAGCCATATTAGGCGGCATGCATTGGCTGGGTTTGGATTACGACCAAGGCCCGTTTTATCAAATGCAGCGTATGGATCGCTATAAAGCCGTGATACAAACCATGTTGACGGCAGGCAGTGCCTATTATTGCTACAGCAGCAAGGAAGAGCTGGAAGCCTTGCGTGAGCAGCAAATGGCGCAAAAATTAAAACCACGTTACGATGGTAAATGGCGTCCGGAAGCGGGTAAGGTATTGCCCAATCCGCCGGTTGATGTTGCGCCTGTCATTCGTTTTAAGAATCCACAAGACGGGGTGGTGGCATGGGACGATCTAGTTAAAGGTCGCATAGAAATTGCCAACAGCGAATTGGATGACTTAATCATCGCCCGTGCTGACGGCACGCCCACTTATAATTTTTGTGTGGTGGTAGACGACAGCGACATGGGCATCACCCAAGTCATACGCGGCGACGATCACGTCAATAACACGCCGCGGCAAATCAATATGTTGCAAGCTTTGGCGGCCATAGACAGCAACATTCAAGTGCCGCAATACGCGCATTTATCCATGATATTGGGCAGCGACGGGCAAAAGTTATCCAAGCGGCATGGTGCGGTGAGCGTCATGCAATACCATGAAGACGGCTATCTGCCGGAAGCGGTCATCAATTATTTGGCCAGATTGGGCTGGAGTCATGGCGACGAAGAGGTGTTCAGTAAAGAGCAGTTTGCTGCGTGGTTTGATTTGGATCACATTACGCCGTCGGCCGCGCAATTTAACACCGAAAAGCTCAATTGGTTAAACGCCTGTTACATTAAACAAGCCGATAGCGACTATTTGATTAAGGACATTGGCCAGCGTTTAGGGCAGTTAAATGTAACGGTGGATGATGCGGTTAAGTTGGCGGCCAGCATTGATTTGTACAAAGAGCGCGTCCATACCTTGAACGAGTTGGCGGCGGCGATAGCCTACTTTTATCAACAGCCTACGCCCGATGCTGAGGCCGTGCAAAAACACCTAACGGCAGACATTAAACCCATCCTTAGCGCATTGGCGACCACCTTAAAAAACACCGCTTGGCAAGCGGAAGCCATACACCATGCGATAGAGGCGGCGGTGACGACTAACGGCCTTAAGTTTCCTAAGTTGGCCATGCCATTACGGGTGATATTGACCGGCATCGCGCAATCGCCCAGCATAGACCAAGTGATGGCTTTGTTGGGTAAGGATGAAGTATTGGCTAGGCTGGATCTAGCCTTAAATTAAGCGGGTATTTTTTTTAAGGCTTGAAATTTTTGCTTTCTGCCACACATTAAATTCAAATCGGTATTAATTTTTATTGAAAACCACGCTAAGGCCATTGTTCTAAAATTTAAGCAGCGTATTATCAGCTATACAGCTTAATTTAAGCCTTATTTATTTAACTCCAAACAATAGGAGGCATCATGACTCACAAAGGGCAAATGTTACAAGACCCATTCCTTAACGCTTTACGCAAAGAACACGTTGCCGTGTCCATCTATCTGGTCAATGGCATTAAATTACAAGGTCAAGTGGATTCTTTTGATCAATACGTGATTTTGCTAAAGAATACCGTTACGCAAATGGTCTATAAGCATGCTATTTCAACCATCGTGCCGGCACGCATGGTGGCTTTTAATCTGACTGAAGATGAAGCGTAAGCCTAGATTGATTAGCGTGGTCGCGTAAACCTTGAAAGATTTGTTTGAACGCCCAGGCGGCTTTGACGCCGCCATTATGGTGAGCGTCGATTTCGGTGACCACGATTACCAGGAAAGTTTGCATGAACTTAGGCAGTTAAGTTTGACGGCAGGCTTGGCCATACGTGGCACGGTTGAAGCGAAGCGCGCGGCACCCGACGCCAAATGCTTTATAGGCAGTGGCAAAGCCGATGAATTGGCGCAAATGATGCAGGCCAGCGAATCGAATATTGCGGTATTTAATCACGACCTTTCCCCTTCCCAGCAACGTAATTTAGAGCGCTTACTGCAAGCGCGGGTGGTGGATAGAACCGGTTTAATACTGGATATTTTTAGCCAGCGCGCACAAAGCCACGAAGGTAAATTGCAAGTGGAATTGGCGCAGTTGGAGCACCTGTCGACTCGCTTGGTCCGAGGTTGGACGCATTTAGAGCGACAAAAGGGCGGTATAGGCGTGCGCGGTGGCCCCGGTGAAACGCAGTTGGAATTGGATAGACGCATGTTGCGTGTGCGGGTCAAGCAGTTACGTGAGAAGTTAATTAAACTTAAAGCCCAGCGTGGCATGCAGCGCCGGGCGCGTAAGCGTTCCAATGTCATGACCGTGTCTTTGGTGGGCTATACCAATGCCGGTAAATCCACGGTATTTAATCGCCTGACCAAGGCCGATATTTACGTGGCCGATCAGTTGTTTGCCACCTTGGACACCACCACCCATAAGATTTATATTGCCGATTGCGGTTCGGTGGTGCTGTCGGATACGGTGGGGTTTATTAAGCATTTGCCGCATGCTTTGGTTGAAGCCTTTGGCGCCACTTTGGAAGAGGCGGTGCAGGCCGATTTATTATTGCACATAGTCGATACGGCGAGCACCAACCGGGATGAGCAGATTGCCCAAGTGAATAAGGTTTTGCTGGAGATAGGCGCGGCCAATGTACCGCAAATTTTGGTGCACAATCAGATTGATCGAGTAGGCTTGATGCCTGCTATTAGCCGCGACGAATATGGTAGAATTACTGGCCTACATGTTTCAGCTAAAACCGGTGAAGGAATGGATTTGTTAAGGTTGGCTATTGCCGAACATGGCCAGTATTTGCAGAAACTGAGTACGGAAGAAAGCGCTTACGCTTAAGTTGGTTTGGCTTGCTGTGGTGGGTGTCTAAAAACGATGGATTTTGGAGCGTTAAATGATTAAATTTCCTGGCTGGTTACAGGGTAATAATGAAGGCCCACCCGACTTGGATCAGGTGATGCGTGATTTAAGTCGCAAAATTAACAATTTATTTGGCAAAGGCGGGGGCAATCAGCCTAATCGTCAGCCAAACAAGCCCCCCAGTGCGCCGATGGACAGCCCTGCTTTGCCCGTGTTGCCCATCATCATGGTGTTGGGTTTGGTTTGGTTGGGCACGGGATTTTATATCGTTGATCAAGGCTCCTTGGGTGTGGTGAAGCGTTTCGGTAACTTTGTCGACACCACTGAACCTGGCCCACGTTGGCATTTTCCTTATCCATTGGAATCCGCGGATGTGGTCAATATGGAGCAAGTGCGCCGTTTGGAAGTGGGCTACCGAAGCGCGGGTGAAGGCAGTGGTAGCAAGGTCAAGCAACCTAAAGAAGCCTTGATGTTGACCGAAGATGAAAACATCATTGATTTGCAGTTTGCCGTGCAATACAACCTCAAAAATGCCAAAGATTATTTGTTTAACAACCGTTCAACCGATGAGGCCGTCATGTCGGCCGCGGAAACCGCCATACGTGAAGTGGTGGGCAAAAGTAAATTGGATGATTTATTGCAAAAAGGCTTGGCCGACACCTCTGAGCGCATGCAAATCATATTGGACAGTTATAAAACTGGGGTGAACATTACCAGCGTTTCTTTGCAAAGTGCGCAACCGCCTGAGCAGGTGCAAGAAGCCTTTGAGGACGTCAACCGGGCTAACCAAGACAACCAAAGGCAGATTAACGAAGGTCAAGCTTACGCCAATGACATTGTCCCTAAAGCGCGCGGAACAGCTTCCAGGTTGTTGGCCGAGGCAGCCGGTTATAAGTTGAAGATAGAAAATGAAGCCAAAGGTAATGCCAGTCGCTTTGAGCAAATTTTAGGGCAGTATAAAAATGCACCGGAAGTGACGCGTCAGCGCTTATTTTTAGAAGCGCAAGAACAGATTTTATCCAGCGTCAGCAAGGTGGTGGTGGATCAAAAAGCCGGCAACAGCATGCTGTATTTGCCTTTGGATAAATTGATTCATGCAACGGAAGACGGTGCCGCACAAAAATCGCAGTCCTTGCAATCGCTCAATCCACAAACGGCAGCAGCAGTCGACCCTGCTGTGCCAACCGATCGTACACGTGACGCTTTTCGTAGTCGCGACAGAGAAAGCAGGTAAGGGCTAGCGATGAAAAATTTAACGCACATTCTGGTGGCAGCCGCCATCGCTATTTTAGTGTTCAGCAGTTCGGTGTTTACCGTCGATCAAACGCAGTTCGTTATCGTGCAGCGTTTGGGTGAGATCGTGGCGGTCAAAAAACAAGCGGGCATGCATTTCAAATTACCCATAGTGGACAATTTAAAATACTTTGATAACCGTATCTTGACCCTGGATTGGGAGCAGCCGGCTAAATTTATCACCAGTGAAAATAAATACATGATGGTGGATTCCTTTGTGAAATGGCGCATCATCGATCCGGCTAAATACTACGTGTCGATTAAAGACGGTGGCGAAGCGGCGGCGGAAGATAGGCTGTCTAAAGTGGTGAATGCGGGTTTGCGCGCTGAATTTGGTAAACGTACTGTGCATGATGTGATTGCCGGTGAGCGTGGCACGATTATGGACAATTTGCGTAAACGGGCGGACATGGAAGCTCGTCAGATCGGTATACAAGTGGTGGACGTGCGCTTGAAACGGGTGGATTACGCGGAGGAAATCAGCAAGTCGGTGTTTGACCGCATGATAGCCGAACGTAAACGCTTGGCCAACCAACTGCGTTCGGAAGGCTCAGCATCCTCAGAGAAAATTCGTGCCGATGCGGATAAGCAGCGCGAGGTGATTATTGCGGAAGCTTACCGTGATGCGCAAAAAACCAAAGGCGAGGGCGATGCCGCAGCGGCAGCCATTTACAATCAGGCTTACGGTAAAAATCCGGAGTTCTACGCGTTTTATCGCAGTACCGAGGTGTATAAAAACACCTTTAAAAGTAAGAGCGATGTCATGGTCTTAGACCCAAGCTCAGACTTTTTCAAATACATACGCAGTCCGAATAAAAAATAAAGTGCAGGCCAGCTTATTCACCGCCTTAGGCTTGATGCTGGTCTTAGAAGGCTTGATGCCTTTGTTATTGCCGCAAGCTTGGCGCGAAACTTTTCAGCGTCTGCTGGCTTTTAAAGATGGCCAGCTGCGGTTCGTCGGTTTGTTGTCGGTGTTAGCAGGCTTGTTATTGATTTGGTTCACTAATCATTAAAGATGAGAAAAAATGCGTAATTGGCTACTTCCAGAATACATAGAAGACGTGTTGCCAGCAGAGGCGGCGCGTATTGAATCCATGCGCCGTACTTTACTCGATTTGTTTCGAGTACACGGCTACCAGTATGTCATTCCACCTATGCTGGAATACCTAGAATCCTTAACCACCGGTGCCGGGCATGATTTGGATTTGGCTACCTTTAAGGTGGTCGACCAATTAAGCGGTCGTTTGATGGGCGTGCGTGCTGACATGACGCCACAAGCCGCTCGTATCGATGCGCATTTGCTCAATCAGCAAGGCATTACGCGTTTATGCTATGCCGGCAGCGTGCTGCGCACCAAACCGGATGGCCTAGCGCAAACGCGTGAACCATTGCAGTTGGGTGCCGAGCTATACGGTCATGCTGGCGTGGCCAGTGACATTGAAATACAGCGGCTGTTAATTCAAGCCTTGCACGCCATAGGCGTGAATCAGGTGCAGATGGATTTTAGCCACGTGGACATCTTTGGTAGTTTGATTGCTGCCAGCAGCATAGGCCCACAGTTGGAACAAGATTTGTACGCTGCCTTGCAAAGTAAAGACCAGGCCAGCGTAGCCGGCTTAACGCAAACTTTGGATAAAGCCACCCGTGAGGCTTTGTTGCAGTTGACCGAGCTCAATGGCGACAAAGCTATATTGCTAAAAGCGGCTAAAGTGTTGCCTGCTATGCCGGCCATACAAGCCGCCTTAGCCAGTTTAAGCGCCGTCAGCACGGCTCTGGCTGATTTAGACGTTAGTGTGAGTTTTGATTTAAGCGAACTGCGTGGCTACCACTACCACAGCGGCATGGTCTTTGCCGCCTACGCGCAAGGCTACAAGGGCCCATTGGCCTTAGGTGGCCGTTACGACGAAGTTGGCTTGGCTTTTGGTCGGGCGCGACCTGCCACCGGTTTTAGTTTGGATTTGCGTGGCGTGGTCACGGCCTTAGCGCCAGCCCAATTGCCACTGGCTATTTTCGCGCCCGCGCAAGCCGATGCCAGCCTAAGCTTAAAAATTGCCGCATTAAGGGCAGAAGGACACATTGTTATACAAGCCTTGCCTGATGCAGGCGGCGATGTAAAAGAATTAAATTGCGATAAAAAATTAGCCCATTACAACTCCGGTTGGCATGTGGTGGCAATGGATAATGATCGCTAATCAAGTAAACACACTCTCAAATTAAAATTATAAAGTTAATGTTATGGCAAAAAATGCAGCAAAAAATGTAGTCGTTATAGGCACGCAGTGGGGCGATGAGGGTAAAGGCAAGATAGTCGATTGGCTAACTGACCACGCACAAGGCGTAGTGCGCTTTCAAGGCGGCCATAACGCAGGCCATACCCTAGTGGTCGGCCAAGGCGATGCGCAGCGTGTTTACAAGCTGAATTTAGTGCCCTCCGGCATAGTCCGTTCTGGCATTAACTGCTACATAGGCAACGGCGTGGTATTGGATGCCGGTCATTTATTGGGCGAAATTGCCGCGCTGGAAAAAGACGGTTTAGAGGTCAAAAGCCGCTTAAAAGTCAGCTCAGGCTGCCCACTCATTTTAAGCCATCATGTGGCGGTGGACGTGGCCAGGGAAGCCAAACGCAGTGCCGACAAAAAAATAGGCACCACCGGCAAAGGCATAGGCCCAACTTACGAAGACAAAGTGGCGCGCCGCGCACTGCGTGTTTACGATTTATTTTACCCAGAACGTTTCTCAGAAAAATTACGCGAAGTGATGGATTACCATAACTTTGTCTTAAACCATTATTTGGATGCCAAGCCGGTTGATTTTAATCAGCAATACGATGCCAGCATGGCCCATGCTATTGCCTTGAAGCCCATGATCAGCGACATCTCCGCCGAGTTGTATGCGGCCAATGGCCGTGGTGATAATTTATTATTTGAAGGCGCGCAAGGCACTTTGCTAGACATCGATCACGGCACTTACCCGTATGTAACTTCCAGCAATTGTATCGCCGGTCAAGCCTCTGCCGGCACCGGTGTGGGTGCCAATATGTTGCATTACGTCTTAGGCATTACCAAAGCCTACACCACCCGTGTCGGTGGCGGGCCTTTCCCCAGTGAGTTGGACATTGAAACGGCGGGTCTGCCTGGTTACCAAATGTCCACCAAAGGTCAAGAGATAGGCACGGTGACTAAACGCAAGCGTCGCTGCGGCTGGTTTGATGCGGCCGCCTTGCGTCGCTCGGCCATGATCAATGGTTTGACCGGTTTGTGCATCACCAAGTTGGACGTGTTGGATGGCATAGACGAGCTTAAAATCTGCACAGGCTATGAGCTAGAAGGTAAAAAGATAGACTTGTTGCCCATAGGCGCGGACGACGTGGCGGGTTGTAAGCCTATCTACGAAACCGTACCAGGCTGGACAGAAAACACCTTTGGGGTAAAAACTTGGGGCGGCTTGCCTAAAAATGCACAACACTATCTCAAACGTCTGGAAGCCTTGTGTGGCGTGCCTGTGGCCATTGTTTCAACCGGCCCTGAGCGCGATGAAACCATCGTTATCGAGCATCCTTTCGCTTAAGTTAAACCATGCAAAAGCAGCGCTTAGCTTGGGCTATTTCAGGTTCTGGGCATTACCTAAGAGAGAGCTTAGACCTGCTGGGCAGCTTGTCCGATGTGGATGTGTTTTTAAGTAAAGCCGCGGCTGAAATTATCCAGCAATACGGCTTTCAGGCTCAGTTGGATGCCACGCAGCACCGGGTTTATCACGATAAAACCGCCAGTAGCGTGCCGGTGGGTTTGCTCTACAGTGGCCATTACCACACTTTGGTGATCGCCCCTGCCACGTCTAACACCATCGCAAAAATGGCCTACGGCTTTTCCGATTCTTTGGTGACCAATTTGTATGCACAAGCCGGCAAAACCCGTGTGCCTAGCTTGGTGTTTGCTTGTGACGCCGTGCCAGAGCAGTTGGCCGGCGCCATTGAATCCGAAGCGCCGCGGCAAAAAACCGTGCAAGTGTACCCTAGGCAAATTGATTTGGCCAACGTGGCTAAATTGGCTGAGTTTGAAGCTACCTTCGTTTTTGCAGACATCCCCGCATTGGCCACTGCCATCGCCCAGCGCTTGCAGGCAATAGGCGCTTAACTTTTCGCCATGGCCGAAAAGTTACTTTTCTTAACCGGTAAATTGGCCGAAAAGAGCTTAAGCAAGGTCTTAGCGCAAGTGCAAGCGCAGCGCCATTCTACCAGCCCAGCTTTTAAATACCGCATAGCGCAAATAGGCGTGTCGGTGGCGGCACTCATGACCCCCGATTTAATCGCCCGTCGGCTTAAAGATAGCGGCGATGCGGACAAAGT
This sequence comes from Methylotenera sp., assembly GCA_005791685.1. Taxonomy (GTDB): domain Bacteria; phylum Pseudomonadota; class Gammaproteobacteria; order Burkholderiales; family Methylophilaceae; genus Methylotenera. The sequence continues at coordinate 9,779 of SXVG01000023.1, forward strand.
CATTCTGCCCGGTCTTTGTTCAGGGGATATTGCCCCTTTGGCGGCCCAATACGGGGTGCCGGTGGAGCGCGGTCCAGCCGATCTAAAAGATTTACCGCAGTACTTTGGGCAAGTTGGTTTGGCGCCGGATTTAAGCGCTTACAGTGTGCAGATTTTTGCCGAGATAGTCGACGCCCCCTTACTCAGTGTCGCCGGCATTGTTGCTAAAGCGCAAGCCTATCAAGCACAGGGCGCCAATGTGATTGATTTGGGTTGTTTGCCTGGCGTGCCTTTCCCGCATTTAAAAGACGCCGTGCAAGCGCTCAAAGCCTTGGATTTTCAAGTCAGCGTCGACTCATTAAGCAGTGACGATTTGCTTACCGCCGGTCATGCCGGCGCCGATTTTTTGCTGAGTTTGACAGAAAACACCCTGTGGATAGCGCATGAAGTGGCGGCCACGCCTATTTTAATTCCAGCTAAGCCGCATCATTTGCCGTCGCTGTACAGAGCGATAGACGCTTGCTTAAAAGTGGGCAAGCCTTTTATTGCCGATGCCATATTGGATCCCATCCATTTTGGCCTGACACAGTCCATCGTGCGTTATCAAAAATTGCGTAAAAAATACCCGGCAATTAACGTCATGATGGGCATAGGTAATTTGACCGAATTGACCGATGCCGACACCACTGGCATTAATGCTTTGTTGTTTGGCATTATCAGTGAATTAAACATCAACGCGGTGCTGGCCACTTCGGTCAGCCCGCATGCAGTGAATGCCATCGCTGAAGCCGATTTGGCCAGACGTATTATGCATGCCGCGAAAACCGATGACAGGTTGCCGCGTGCTTACAGCCACGGTTTGTTGGGTTTGCATGATAGGCGTCCATTCACCTATAGCGTGGATGAAATTAAAGACATCGCCAGCATGGTAAAAGACCCTAACTTCCGCATACAGGTAAGCGAACAGGGCTTGCACGTTTACAATCGAGACGGCTTGCATCAAGCCACCGACCCCTTTGCCCTCTATCCGCAGTTGGGTGTAGAAAATGATGCCTCACACGCTTTTTATTTAGGGGTGGAATTGGCGCGTGCGCAAATTGCTTGGCAACTCAATAAGCGCTATGTGCAAGATCAAGCCTTGGAGTGGGGTGTAAGCGCAGCGCCTAGTCAGCCTGAGGCTAAAATAGCCCACCGTGAGGCCGCGCTGAGCGCCCGTAAATTAGCTGCTAAAAAAGCAAAAACATGATATTTGAGACCATCATCAGCAGCGTGAACAGCCAGGGCGAGGTCCATGTCGCGCCCTTTGGCATACAAAGGCAAGGGGATAGGGTGATCATCTCGCCGTACAAACCCTCGCTCACACTGACCAATATGCTGGCTAGCCAGCACGCCGTCATGAATTTGACCGATGATGTGCGGGTGTTTGCCGGCGCCTTAACCAACAGGCAGGCTTGGCAGTTGTTGCCGGCGGATACTATAGCCGGCTTTAGGTTGGCGAATAGTTTGGCCCATGAAGAATTAAAGCTGGTCGAGGTGCACGACGATGCCGTGCGTCCGCAATTGTGCATGCAGGTGTTGCACAAAGCGCAGCATCAGGCATTTGCTGGTTTTAATCGTGCGCAAGCCGCAGTCATTGAGTTGGCGGTGTTGGCCAGTCGCTTACCGCGGTTGACGCAAGACAAAGTGTTAACGGAAATGCAGTATTTGCAAATAGCCATGGATAAAACCGCCGGTGAGCGCGAGTGGCAAGCTTGGGGCTGGCTCAGCGAAAAAATAGAAAACTACTACGCCGCCCAAACTGGCCAGAATTTAGCATGAATGCCCCCTTAGCTCACAGCCTTAAACGGCCACAATTATTGATCAGCGTCAGCACGGTGCTGGAGGCGAAAATTGCCTTAGAAGAGGGTGCTGACATCATCGATCTAAAAAATCCAGCGACCGGCGCCCTAGGCGCTTTGCCACTGGACGACATCAAGGCCATCGTGGCGTTTATAAAAAATCAGCCGCTAGCGCATGGGCGATTATGCAGTGCTACTTTGGGCGATTTGCCCATGTTGCCTGAGCAACTGTTGCCACCATTAGAGCAAGTCATGGCCGGTGGTGTGGATATCATTAAAATAGGCTTTTTTGCCTGTGAGGATTACCAAGCCTGTTTAAACGCAGTTAAACCCTATGCCCAAGCCGGCCATCAATTGGTGGCCGTGCTGTTGGCTGAAACCGCCTATGACGATGGTTTAATTGCCGCCATTGGGCAGGCGGGGTTTATAGGGGTGATGCTGGATACTGAAATTAAAAATGGCTTGAGCCTGTTTGATTGCTGCAGTTTGGAGCAGCTTAACCATGTCGCTCAGCAAGTTTTGGCGCAAGGCTTGTTGTTGGGTTTGGCCGGCTCGTTACGAGAATGCCACGTGGCAGCAGCGAAAAAACTGCAGCCGCACTACATCGGTTTTAGAGGCGGTGTTTGTCGTGATCATCAACGGCAATCCAGTCTGGATGCCGAGAAAATTAAAGTAATTCGTAAGTTGCTGTAGAATTTTGTTAATATAGGCATGAGGCATGTAACTGGGCGGGCAGTAGCCCAAGTCGCCTACCGTGTAAGGAGCAGTGATATGCAAAATAACCGTATTCGTTTAGTCTTAGGCGCCGTGTTGAGCTTGGTGGCATTAAATGCTTTAGCCAATGATAGCTACAGTGGCGCTTGGTACGCCGTGCCAGGGGTGAGCTTAATCGACACAGACAAAGATTTAGCAGCAAAAAATGGTGCTGGCGCCTCTATCCGCCTAGGCAAAGAACTCAGCCCGCATTGGGACATACAATCTGGCATCAACTATGCCAGCGCTAACGATGATCTTGGTGTGGCGGGGCGTTACAAACAAACCAGCCTAGGTCTGGATGCCTTGTATATGCTAGGTCGCGATAGTTTCCGCCCATTTTTGCTAACCGGCTTAGGTGTGGCCAATAACAAGATAGATTACTCAACCACACCGGCTGTTCAAGATAAAAGCAAAACCTCGTGGCTAGCCAACATAGGCTTGGGCGCACAGTATTTATTCAATGATAGCTTTGGTGTGCAAGCCGATGTGCGGCAGCAATGGACACGCTCTACCGCTAAGGCCAATGGGGTGTTCGATGCGGACGGTACGCTGGGCAATACCTTGCTTAATCTAGGCGGTATCTTCCGCTTTGCTGCCCCCACAGCACTGCTTGTGGTCGAATCTGCGCCAGCAGCAGCGCCCGTGGCGCCTAGCGTTGTCGCCGATGCGCCGATTTCAGCGCCATCAGCCAGTTTAGCGCCAGAGCCTGTGGTCGACTGCAAACCGACATTTGAAACCGTGACTATTTTGGCGGAAAAGTTGTTTGTTTTTGACCAATATAAACTGCAAGATAATGCCAAACCCATGCTGGACGAAGTGGTCGCTAAAATTAAAGCCAATGCCGATGTTGAATTGGTGTTAGTCACCGGCCATACCGATAGATTGGGTTCGGAAGCCTATAACCAAAAATTGTCTGAGCGTCGGGCTAATCAGGTCAAAACCTATTTGATGAGCCAAGGCGTGCCGGCTAAACGCTTGCAAGCTAGCGGTAAGGGCGAGGCTGAGCCTGTGGTGGCATGCAAAGGCGATAAGCCCAGCAAAAAACTCATAGAGTGCTTGCAGCCTAACCGCCGCGTGGTGATTTCAGCAGAGAAGCAACGCGAAACTCCTTGCCGTTAGGAGTTTTATGCGAATGAATCCTCACGAATCTGCTGACTCAGGCTGATTGCGATTATTCATAAAATCATCGCTGAATTTATCTAAACTGCTGGCAAGCGCATCCCAAGAGTGATTTTCTGGTATGAGTACCACGCTATCGCCTAATCTTTTGATGATGACTTCGTTGCCTTCAAATCGAAACTCTTTGGGTAGGCGCACTGCCTGACTTTGTCCATTCTGGAATAATTTAGCCGTTTTCATGGCAATCTCCTTAATATGGATTTAAAGTATATATAAAGAAGCTGATGCTAGGTTGGGATTGTGGAATGATTTTAACCTAAGCTTACAGCCACATAAATCTAATCGGCGCCTAGGTGCGTCAGAGTCGCAACTGCTGTTAGAATAACAGGCTATGGCTAATAGCAATCAATTATCCCCCGCAGTTATTGACGTCGATCTCATTATAGAAGCGCGCTGGATAGCAAGCATGGCGCAGGATTTCGTTCTGCTTGAGCACCACGCTGTGGTGGTCAAGGCAGGGCTGATTGTGGCTTTGTTGCCCAGTGCGGAAGCTCATCAACGCTACCGGGCGGCCGAACAGTTTAGTTTGGGTGAGCAGTTGTTAATTCCCGGTTTGATCAACGCCCACACGCATGCGGCCATGAGCTTAATGCGTGGCATGGCCGACGACGTGCCCTTGATGCCCTGGCTAGAACAGCACATTTGGCCGGCTGAGCAAGCCTTGTTGTCAGCGCAGTTTGTGCAAGACGGCAGTTTATTGGCTTGTGCTGAAATGCTTAGTGGCGGCATTAGCTGTTTTAACGACATGTATTTTTACCCGCAAGCCACCGCCAATGCGGCTACTCAAGCCGGCATGCGGGCTAATTTAGGCTTATTGGTGTTGGACTTCCCTTCGGCCTACGCCAATGATGCCGACGATTATTTGCAAAAAGGCTTTGATGCGCATGATGTTTGGCGTAACAATGCGCTGATTAGCTCCTCCATCGCGCCGCACGCACCTTATACGGTGTCCGATGCAAGCTTGGGAAAAGTCGTCACCTATGCTGAGCAATTGGGCTTGGGTGTGCATAGCCATATTCATGAAACACAGGATGAGATTGCCCGTAGTGAAGCGCAATATGGTTTGCGGCCGATTGCCAGGTTGGCTAAATTGGGCGTACTGGGCCCCAATTTACTGGCGGCGCACGCGGTGCATTTGTTGGATTACGAGATGGATATGTTGGCCGCTTACGCTTGCCATGTGGTGCATTGTCCCAGTTCGAATTTAAAGTTAGCGAGTGGCATCGCGCCGGTGGCAGCTTTGCTGGCCAAGGGCGTCAATGTGGCCTTGGGCACTGACGGTGCGGCCAGCAATAATCGCTTGGATATGTTCAGTGAAATGCGTTTAGCCGCTTTGTTGGCTAAGGGTGCGACAGGCGATGCCAGCGTTTTACCTGCGCAGCAAGCCTTGGCCATGGCGACCATTAACGGGGCGAAAGCCTTAGGCTTAGACGACAAAATAGGCTCGATAGAGGTGGGTAAGTGCGCCGATTTGACGGCCATACGCTTGGACGATGTGTTGCTTGCCCCTTGTTATGAGCCGATTTCGCATTTGGTTTATTGTTGCGGCAGGGAGCAGGTGAGCCACACCTGGGTGGCCGGTGAATTGCGTTATTGCAATGGCGTGTATGCCAATATAGAGCCTAACGAATTAAAGGACATAGTAAAGACATGGCAAGCAAAAATACGGCAAATACAGCACTAAGCCCCGCGCGCTTGAACGCTGATCAAGCCGAGTTGCAAAAGTTTGCGACGCTCGCGCATAAATGGTGGGATAAAAACAGCGAGTTTAAGCCCTTGCATGAAATCAACCCCTTACGCCTCAACTGGATTAACGGCTTGGTCGATTTAAAAGGTAAACGCGTGCTCGATGTGGGCTGTGGTGGCGGCATCTTGTCGGAATCCATGCATTTTAAGGGCGCTAAAGTGACCGGCATTGATTTAGGTGAAAAAGCCCTCAACGTGGCTAAATTGCATCAGTTGGAAAGCGGTGCCGAAGTTGACTACCAATGCATCTCGGTTGAGCAATTGGCGGCGCTGGAACCCGCCAGTTTTGATGTGGTCACCTGCATGGAGATGCTCGAGCATGTGCCTGATCCAGCCTCCATCGTGGCCGCTTGCGCCAAATTGGTGAAGCCCAATGGCGCGGTATTTTTTTCCACCATCAACCGCAATCCTAAAGCCTATTTATTGGCCGTCATAGGCGCTGAATACCTGCTTAACTTGCTGGCCAAAGGCACGCACGATTACGCTAAATTCATTAAACCGTCTGAGCTGTCTAGCTGGGCGCGTGATGCCAAATTGGACGTCATGAGCTTGCGTGGCATGGGCTATCACCCATTCAAACAAAGCTACCATTTAAGCGACGACGTGGCGGTTAATTATTTAATGCATACGGTGTTGTCCGCATGAGTGTGGTGTTATTCGATTTAGACGGCACCTTGGTCGATACCGCCCACGATCTAGGTTTGGCGCTCAATCTGCAGTTAGCCAAGCATGGCCAGCCAACCCTGCCGCACGATGCTATTTGGCCGGTCGCCTCGCATGGCACCAGCGGCTTGTTGGCGCTGGGTTTTAATATCAGCTTGGCGGACAGTCATTTTGAGGCCATGCGTTTGGAATATTTGGATTTATACCAATCGGTGTATACCAATAATCCACTGTTCATGCCTGGCATAGCCGACATGCTGGCGGCTTTAGATAGCAAGGGCATTAGATGGGGCATCGTGACCAATAAGCCCAGACGTTTTTCGGTGGATCTAACCAAGGCGGTTAAGTTGGCTGACAGCAGTTTATTCGAGCGTGCTGCTTGTTTGCTGTGCGGTGACGATGCACCGCAACCTAAGCCGGCCCCCGATACTTTGTTGATGGCGTGTGCCGCGATGAACTGCCGTCCTGAGCAATGCATTTATGTGGGTGATGCCGAGCGTGACGTGGAGGCGGCTAAGGCCGCTGGCATGAAGGCGGTGGTGGCTTTATTTGGTTACTTGGCTGAGACGGATAAGCCGCATGAATGGGGTGCCGATGCCTTTATTAATACCCCGGCCGCCTTGCTGGAAAATCTCAGTTGTTGTGATTAATGCGGTAGCATCACTTTAGGTGATGCGGCGTCTTTCTAGCATGGCTTGGGCGAGGGTGCCACTGTCCACGTATTCTATTTCTCCACCCATGGGCATGCCACGGGCAATGCGGCTGGTTTTGATGCCGCGCGCCTTAAGCAGTTCGCTGATGTAATGCGCGGTGGCATCGCCTTCTACCGTGTAATTGGTGGCCAATACCACTTCTTGCACCACGCCGTCTTGCGCGCGTTTAATCAGTTTATCCAGGTGAATTTCTTTAGGCCCCACCCCGTCTAGCGGTGACAAGCGACCCATTAATACAAAATACATGCCGCTGTAGGCGCGGGTATTTTCCAGCATCAGTAAGTCGGTAGGCATTTCCACCACGCACAACAAATGCTTATCGCGATTTTCTGAGGCACACAGCGGACACACGGTTTGTTCGCTAAAGGTGTTGCATAGATGGCAATGATCGACCACCTGCAGGGCTTGATCCAGTGCCGAGGCCAAAGCGCTGGCGCCTTTTCTATCACGTTGCAATAAATAGTAAGCCATGCGCTGTGCGGACTTAGGCCCTACGCCAGGTAAGCAACGTAAACTGTCTATCAGCCGTTCTAGGGCAGGTGGGTTTTTCATTAAGCGTGAATAAGGGTTGAGCTTAAAATGGCAGTTTCATGCCAGCCGGCATGTAGTTGGCCATGCGCGCCGACGAAGTGGCTTCGGCTTTAGCCGTGGCATCTTTTAAAGCAATCACCAATAAATCTTCCAAGGTTTCTTTGTCGTCCATGACGCTGTCGTCTAGGGTGACGCGTTTGACCACATTGTTGCAAGCCATGGTCACTTTAACCAAGCCATTGCTGGCCACGCCTTCCACGTCGATATTAGCCAATTCTGCCTGGGCTTTTTGCATGTTTGCTTGCATTTGCTGGGCCTGTTTCATCATATTGGCCATGCCGCCTTTCATCATAGTGCTGCTCCTGGTATTAAATTAAAGGTTAAATAGGTTTGATGCTGTTAGGAATGATTTGTGCGCCAAAATCGTTGATCAAGGCTTGCACAAAACTGTCGTTGTCTATGGCGGTTTGCGCCGTGCTTTGTGCCTGCGCTTTTTCTTGGCTGATTTGTTGGGCTGGGGTGTTGCCGCTGCCACCCACACTGAATTGCAATTTTATCTTTCTATCGAAATGCTGACTGATGGCGCTGCTTAATTTTTCTTGGTAATTGGGCAGCAGCAAGTGTTTTTGCGCTTCTGGTACGCTGAGGCTGATGCTGTTTTCATCAAAACTAATGAGTTCGCAGTTCTGCGATAAGGCGCGCGCTAGGCCCAATTTTAATTGATCAACCAAGCCACGCCAATTGCCATTAAATTGCCCAACCACGGCCATGGGTGCGTCAGTTTTTGTAGTTATCGTGTCTGCGGATAGTGGGGACTGTGCTTCTGGTGCCGGCTGACTGACTATTACGTCGGCGTTTGTTTCTATGGGGGCGACGTCAGGGTGGGGCGCTACTGCTGGCGTTGCGCTCAGAATTTTTGCTGGCGGCGTGTGCGTAGTGGTGGCGCGCTCTGCTTGGCTAGGGGTGAAGGCCAGCATGCGTAACAAAGTCATGCTAAACCCGGCAAATTCGTCCGGGGCTAAGCTGATGTCGCGGCGACCGAGCAAGGCGATTTGATAATACAACTGCAAGCTTGCCGCCGGTATTCTTTGTGCTAAATCGAGCAAGATGGCGCGCTCGGGCAAGTCATTGGCCACGCTGTCTGGCACCGTTTGAGCCACGGCTATTTGATGCAGCAATTGCGCCAAATCGTTTAAGGCGCTTTCAAACGACAGGCTACGTTGTTCCATGGCCTGGGCCTGGGCGATTAATGCCACGCCATCGCCGGCCAGTAGAGCATTGAGCAGTTGATACAAATAGCTTTGGTCGATGGCGCCTAACATGGCACGCACTTCGGCTTCATTGACCGTTTGGCCGCCATAGGCGATGGCTTGGTCGGTTAAAGATAAGGCGTCACGCATGCTGCCATCCGCTGCGCGGGCGATGAGGTGTAAGGCAGATGCTTGATAGGGGATGGCCTCTTGTGTCAGTATGTTTTGCAAGTGCTCGATGATGGAGTTGCCGGCCATTTGCCGTAAATTGAACTGCAAGCAACGTGACAACACCGTGACCGGTACTTTTTGCGGATCGGTGGTGGCCAGTATGAATTTTACGTGTGCCGGCGGTTCTTCCAGCGTTTTAAGCATGGCGTTGAAAGCACTTTTGGACAGCATGTGCACTTCAGCGATGATGTAGACCTTAAAGCGACCGGCGGTGGGTGTATACTGGGCATTGTCTAACAAATCGCGCATGGCGTCGACTTGGGTATTGCTGGCAGCATCGACTTCGATTAAATCAACAAAACGACCGCGATCAATTTCCGTGCAAGCACCGCATACGCCGCAAGGCTTGGCGCTAATGCCGGTTTCGCAGTTTAAAGATTTGGCTAAAATACGGGCTAAGGTGGTTTTACCTACCCCGCGGGTGCCGGTAAATAAATAGGCATGGTGCAAGCGTTGTTGCTCCAATGCGTTGCTTAAGGCGCGCACCACATGGTCTTGTCCAACCAAGGTTTCGAATGATTTTGGGCGCCATTTACGCGCCAGTACTTGGTAGCTCATGAGATTAATGCATCTGCTTTCATTGCTAATTTAATCGAATTTGGTAAAAACCCACAATAGCACTTTAGCCGAATTTATTGAGCAAGTGTTAGGTCTCGTTATCACTGGCTTGCTCGCATCAATAGGGAGGCGAGCCTTGACCCCGGCACTTGCTCAATAGTTGTGGCTGCTTGCTTCCGCACCTGACCAAGTTGGCTACTTCACAATGCGGGGAGGCCCGCCAAGCCGTCATTTTACAATACTTTAAGGCTTAGACTGCAGTGCTCAGTAGAATATTTTGCAGCGCATTAAATGCCGCCTAGGTCAGCGCCGCTGCTTTTCCACAGTAAATACACGCGGCAATCAAACTCCAGTTGGTGGTAGTTAGGTTCCATGTGCAAGCACAGTTGATAGAAGGCTTTGTCGTGCTGGCGTTCTTTTAAGTGGGCCAATTCATGCACGACTATCATGCGCAAGAAGTCCGCCGGACTGCTTTTAAAAAAGCTGGCGATGCGAATTTCTTTTTTGGCCTTGAGCTTCGTGCCTTGTACCCTGGAGATGGCGGTGTTAAGCCCCAGTGCATGATGATCTAGACTAAGCCTGTTGTCGTAATGCACTTTGTCTAAGAGTGGGGCGTTGCGTAAGAAAGCTTGCCTGATGTCGTTGCTGTATTGATAAAGGGCTTTATCGGTTTGCACGCTGTGTAATATTGGGTAGCGCTGGCTGATGTAGTCGCCTAACTGACCCTGTGCTTGCAACTGCCTAATTTTATCCTGCAAGTGCGCAGGGTAGTGTTGCAGGTATTTAAGCGGTGCGGTCATGTTAATGTGTTGGGCAGGAAATACAAAAGGAGGCCTAAGCCTCCTTTATTATCAGCCCTGCTGCGTTATTCGATTAATAAATCGCGTTTGCCCGGTACACCGTTCATGGCATCGGCATCGTCTAAAGCAGCTTTGCGTGAGGTGATGACAGGCCAGAGTGCCGACAAGCGTGCATTCAGCGCAATGAATTCTTGCTGATCGGCCGGCACATCGTCTTCGGCGAAGATGGCTTCTGCCGGGCATTCTGCTACGCACAAGGTGCAGTCTATGCATTCGTCTGGGTTGATGGCGAGAAAGTTAGGGCCTTCGACAAAGCAATCGACGGGGCAGACATCGACGCAATCGGTAAATTTGCATTGAATACAGTTTTCAGTAACGACGTAAGTCATGTTTTATTCCTTAATAGCTAAATTTTGCTTATGGCTTATTTTAATGGAAATCGCGGTTTAATTAAATCAAAAATTTCAGCAGTAGCGGTGTCGCGCGTCTTGCTTTAAGCAATCATGCCGGCACCGACGGTATTGTTGGTGCTTTCGTCGATAATGATAAAGGCCCCGGTGGCACGATTAACGCTGTACGGGTCTACCATCAGCGACTGCGCCAATTTAAAGCTGATGCGGGCAATGTCGTTCATTTTTAAATCACTGCTGGCTTGTTGCTCTAAGGTGTTGACGTCGACCTTGTACTGTATGGCCGCCACTTTGGCTTTGGATTCGCGGGTGGTGTGGCGTATCACGTAGGTGCGCGCGGTCGATAAAGGTGTTTCGGATAGCCAGCAGACAAAGGCTTCGATTTGTTTAACCGGTTCTTGTGCTTCATGGCTTTTGACTATCATGTCGCCGCGTGAGGTGTCGATTTCGTCTTCCAATAGCAAGGTGATGCTTTGCTCGGTTTTGGCGGTTTGCAATTGGGTTTCACCCAGTTGTATGGCTTTGACTTTAGATTGGTAGCCGTTAGGCAACACCGTCACGGCATCGCCGACCGCGATCTCACCAGACTCTATGCGCCCCATAAAGCCACGGAAGTCATGTAAATCAGCGTCGGCGCTGGCATGCGGGCGGCAGACGAATTGCACTGGGAAGCGGAATGCTTCCTTGCCTTCGGTGTGCGCCGCCGGGGCTTTTTCCAGCATTTCCAACAAGGTTTCGCCTTTGTACCAATCCATGTTATGCAAACGATCAACCAGCATGTCGCCAGCCAAAGCCGACAAGGGGATGAAACGGATGTCGCGGGCCTGGGCCAAGCCTATATCTTTGGCGAAAGCTAAATAATCGGCACAAATTTTGTCGTATGTGGCTTGGTCGTAGTCAACCAAGTCCATTTTGTTCACCGCCACCACGATGTGTTGTATGCCCACTAGATGCGCCAAATAGCTGTGGCGACGGGTTTGCGTGAGCACGCCACGGCGTGCGTCTATCAATATGATGGCAAGGTTGGCGGTGGAGGCGGCCGTGACCATGTTGCGCGTGTATTGCTCGTGGCCAGGCGCATCGGCAATGATGTATTTGCGGGTGCCGGTTGAGAAATAGCGGTAGGCCACGTCTATGGTGATGCCTTGTTCACGTTCGGCTTGCAAGCCGTCGGTTAACAGCGACAAATCCACCGCGCTAAGCCCACGTTTTTCCGAGGTGCGTGACATTTGCGTCAAGGTGTCGGCTAGAATAGTTTTGCTGTCGAATAGCAAGCGGCCGATTAGCGTACTTTTGCCGTCATCGACTGAGCCGCAGGTCATGAAGCGCAATAAGCTGTCGTTATGGTGTGTGTCGTTATGAGTGGTCATAGTGTCTGTGTTTTAAATTCAATGTTCAGTAAGGCCATGGCGCCAGTGGCGAAATTAAAAGTAGCCTTCCTTTTTACGTTGTTCCATGGAGGCGTCCGATGTTTGGTCGTCTAAACGGGTGGCACCGCGTTCGGTAATGGTGGAGGTGGCGGTCTCCAGCACGATTTTTTCTATGCTGTCGGCATCGGATAACACTGGCGCCGTGCAACTGATGTCGCCCACGGTTCTAAAGCGTACTTGCATATTGATGATGTCTTCACCGGCTTTAGCGGGGTTAGCGATGTCGCCATTGACCAAGGGCACGTTGACCGGCACGATGGATCCGCCGCGCATCACCACGTCGCGTTGATGGGCAAAATAAATGCTAGGCAAGGCCAGTTTTTCGCGCTCTATGTATTGCCAAACGTCCATTTCCGTCCAGTTGGAAATAGGGAAGGCGCGTATGTTTTCACCTTTATGCGAACGGGCGTTGTACAAATTCCATAATTCTGGGCGTTGATTTTTAGGATCCCATTGGCCAAATTCATCGCGGAAACTCATGATGCGTTCCTTGGCGCGGGCTTTTTCTTCATCGCGTCTGGCGCCGCCTATGCAGCAATCAAAGCCGAACTCTTCTATGGCTTCTAGCAAAGTCACGGATTGGTGTTTGTTGCGCGATTCGTCGGCCGATTTCAGTACCACTGTGCCGCGTTGCATGGAGTCTTCCACCGAACGCACGATTAAGCGTTCGCCTAATTCGGCAGCGCGTTGGTCACGGAAATCGATGACTTCCTGGTAGTTGTGGCCGGTGTCGATGTGCATCAATGGAAAGGGGAAACGCCCTGGTCTAAAGGCTTTCTCGGCCAAGCGCAATATGCACAAGGAATCTTTACCGCCAGAAAATAGCAAGACCGGGTTGCTGCATTGCCCTGCCACCTCACGCAAGATGTGTATGGCTTCGGATTCTAGCCAATCCAAATGGGATAAGGCTTGCTGTTTTGATGTGTGTATCGTCATAAGTTATTTTTTTACGTGTAATCCGCATTCTTTGTTTAAAGGGTCTTCCCACCACCAGCGCCCAGCGCGGACGTCTTCGCCCATGGCTATGGCGCGCGTGCAAGGCGCGCAGCCTATGCTGGGGTAAAACTGCTCGTGCAGTTGGTTGTAAGGCACTTGGTGTAAGTGCACGTAGGCCCACACTTCTTGCTCGGTCCAATCGCTTAATGGGTTGAATTTTTCCAGTTTATTGCCTTCGTCAAATTCGCGCACCGGTAGGCTTGCTCGGGTGCTGGCTTGTGCAGCACGCATGCCGGTGACCCAAGCGTCTTGGCCAGCCAGTGCCCGTTGTAAGGGCTCTACTTTGCGCATGTAGCAACAGCTTTTACGTAAGTCTATGCTGTCGTAAAACGCATTGATGCCATGCTCTTTAATGTAAGTCTCAACCGCCGCGTGTTGTGGGAAGTAGACGTCCAGCTTGGTTTGGTAATGGCTTTCCACTTGCGCCATTAAGTCGTAGGTTTCAACGGGCAGGCGGCCGGTATCCAAGGAGAAAATACGGATAGCCAATTGATTACGCAAAATAATGTCGGTCAGCACCATGTCTTCGGCACCAAAGCTATTGGCAAAGCTAATGCGATTTAACGTCAGACTGGCATCTTTTAATAAGCGCAGTACTTGCTCGGCTTTTTGCTCAACGCTGGCTGCTAGCTCAGTCGTCAATTCAGGATGAATGGCCGGATTGCGGGCCTTGCTTGTTATTGAAGAAGTGGCTGACATGTCGCTTACCTGTTGTAGCGCCTAAAGGCTGGCCGCGCTTCATCGACGGCGCCTTGGTAGGGTGCGCTAAAGTCATTCAAGCTGGCTAGGGCATCCGTGGCACTGCGGTCGGCGCGCAGAGCAAAGCTGTTAAAGCCGCTGCGTTTGAGGAAAAACAATTGGTCGCGTAGCACGTCACCTAGCGCGCGCAATTCGTTTTTAAAGCCGTAGCGGCTGCGCAATAAAGTGCCCAGTGAGAAGATGCGGCCATCGGCAAAGCGCTCCACGTGCACGGCAATAATCGGCAGTGCATTTAAATTGGCTTGCGCCTGACTTAAGTCGCTTAATGATTCGTGGGTGTCTAGCCACACACCGATTTCTTGCTTGGCTAGGCGCGTTTGCAATTCTGCGCGTCTGGCGATGAATACCGTTAGCGGGACAATCACTTTGCCGCTGGCTGGAATAAGCGTGCCCGCGATCTGTTCTGGTGTGACGGTTTGCTCGCCGGTTAATTTAAACAAGACGATCTTGCCGGCTTGTTTGCGCACTTCCTGTTGCGAAGCGGGCAATTGGACTAATTGCCAGGCATCATCGCTGATTTGTGCGCCATCGCTTTGCAGGGTGATTAAATGGCTCATGCCTGTACCTCCGCTTTAGCGGTATTCTTGTCGGCGTAGACTTGCGCCTTAAATGGCGCTATGCCTAAGCGTCGCACCGTGTCTATGAAGCGCTCTTCGCCGTTGCGCTCGTTCAGGTAGACCTCTATGAGTTTTTCCACGACTTGCGGCATTTCTTCAGCCGAGAAAGAGGGCCCTATGACCGCGCCTATGCTGGCGTTATTGCCTTGGCTACCGCCTAAGGTCACTTGGTACCACTCGGAACCGTCTTTATCTATGCCTAAGATGCCTATGTGGCCGATATGATGGTGGCCGCAGGCATTCATGCAGCCCGATATATTGAGCTCAATTTCGCCTATGTCGTGCAAATAATCCAAGTTGTCGAATTGCATTTGTATGGCTTGTGCAATGGGGATGCTCTTGGCATTCGCTAGGCTGCAGAAGTCGCCACCAGGGCAACAAATGATGTCGGTTAATAAGCCGATATTGGGTGACGCCAAGCCATGCGCGCGGGCTTTTTCCCAAAGCGCAAAGGCGTCAGATAATTTAACGTCGGCTAAAATCAGATTTTGCTCGTGCGACACGCGTAATTCACCAAAGCTGTATTGCGCCGCCAAGTCAGCCACCGCATGCATTTGTGCGCTGCTGGCATCCCCCGGCGCTTGGCCGTGGGTTTTGAGCGATAGGGTAACGGCGCGATAGCCGGGTATTTTGTGGGCGTGCAAGCTGCGTTTTGCCCAAGCGGCAAAGGCCGGATTGCTGGCAATGGCCGCATCAAAGCTGGCATCGTGCTTAGCCAATGCCGCATACGGCATTGGCTCAAAATGTTGCGCCACGCGCGCCAATTCGGCTTCGGTAATGGTGTTGGGCGCGTCTTGCAAGTGCGCCCATTCGGCTTCCACTTGGCGTTTGAATTCTTCTAGGCCTAAGGCTTTGACCAAGATTTTGATGCGGGCTTTATAGGCGTTGTCGCGGCGGCCGTGTAGGTTGTAAACGCGGACTATGGCTTCGCAATAGGTGAGGGCGTGTTGCCAGTCTAAGTGTTCACGTATGACCGTGCCCAAAATAGGTGTACGGCCTAGCCCACCCCCTACCCAAACTTTGATGGCCAGTTGTTGCTGGGCATCCAGATAGAATTCCATGCCTATGTCGTGTGCTTGCACTGCGGCTCTGTCGTCTTTGGTGCCAGACACAGCAATCTTGAATTTGCGTGGCAATAGGGCGAATTCTGGGTGGAAGGTGCTCCACTGGCGCATCACTTCTGCCATGGCGCGCGGATCCACCACCTCGTCCGGTGCTACGCCGGCGAATTGATCGGTGGTGATATTGCGTATGCAGTTGCCGGAAGTTTGGATGGCGTGCATCTCAACGGTGGCCAATTCGGCCAAAATGTCCGGCACGTCGGCAAGCAGTGGCCAGTTAAGCTGCATGTTTTGCCGTGTACTAAAGTGGCCGTAGGCTTTGTCGTATTTGCTGGCGATGTCGGCCAGTTTGTGCAATTGCTTGCTAGACAACATGCCATAAGGTACGGCGATTCTGAGCATGGGCGCGTGACGTTGGATGTATAAGCCGTTTTGTAAACGCAAAGGACGGAACTCGTCTTCGCTTAATTCGCCGGCCAAATAACGTCTGGTCTGATCGCGGTATTGGGCGACGCGCTGGTCTACGATGTTTTGATCTATTTCGTCATACTTATACATGGTGTATTTTCTTATGTTCTGCGGTTTCTATGATTATTTAGCTAAAGTGCGGATTCTATACAATGCGGGCGGCGTCAGCAGCCAGCATTTTAATGGAAAACCAGCTTCAGTCCTACAAAAATTAGTATTAATGCCAAGGCGATGCGTACCCAATGCTCGGCCAATTTCAAGCTCAAATGGCTGCCTATCCATATGCCGGGGATGGAACCGATTAATAAGGTGCCTAGCAAGCCGTAATCGACCGTGCCTAGGCTGGCGTGACCCAAGCCTGCCACCAAGGTTAACGGCACGGCATGGGCAATGTCCGAGCCTATGATGGTAGTGATGGCGCGGTTAGGGTAAATGATTAATAAGGCCGTCACCCCCAATGCGCCAGCACCCACTGAGGTTAGGGTGACTAAAAAGCCTAAAATCAAGCCCAATAGCAAAGTTAAATAAGGCGCCCATTTGGGTTTGATCAGGTGTTCTTTTTTCGATAGCTTGGTTAACTGGTTGCGGAAAAGTACCGACATCGAGGTGATGAGCAAGGCGATGCCTAACCAAAATTTAATGCTGTTGACGGCGGCATCCGAGGCGATGTCTACGTGCCTTAAGCTGAGCGTGGTGATGATGGAGGCGGGGACGCTGCCGTAAGCTAATAGCCGTACTATCTTCCAATCGATGTTACCTAGCTTGCCGTGGGCGAAAATGCCGGCACTTTTGGTGACCGCGGCATACAGCAAGTCCGTGCCAACGGCAAAGGCTGGTTTGACGTGAAAAAACAACACCAGTATCGGCGTCATCAATGAGCCGCCACCGACGCCGGTTAAGCCCACCAATAGACCTACCAAGAAGCCAGCGACGATGTAAGCAAATTCCATGAGCAGTGTCCGTTAATTAAGGGGGATTTAAATTTTAGTTGCGCACTATAGCAGTTATAAATCGCTTGTTTTAGAATATGTTATTCTATACGTATAATTTTTAGTTATATTGGACGCCTTTAGATTCAATGGGGACGGAAAAATATGAAGCTACAACAATTGCGCTACCTCAATGAAGTGGCGCGCCAAGACCTCAACATTACCAATGCCGCGGAAGTGTTGTACACCTCGCAGCCTGGGGTGAGTAAACAAATTCAATTGCTTGAAGAAGAGATAGGCTTGCAGATTTTTCAGCGCAACGGCAAGCGCTTAACCGGCATCACTGAGCCTGGGCAGCAAATACTGTCCTTGGCCGCTAAAGTGATGCAGCAGGTGGACAACATTAAGCGGGTGGGCGATGAGTTTGCCCACATCGAAACCGGCACCTTGACCATCGCCACCACGCACACGCAAGCGCGCTATACTTTGCCTGCGGCCGTGAAGGCCTTTATGACTAAGTACCCACAGGTTAAATTAAACCTGCATCAGGGCAATCCTAAACAAGTGGCTGAACAAGTGGCCAGTGGCGATGCCGACATGGGCATTGCGACGGAGTACATCAGTGATTTGGACAATGTCTTGTGTTTGCCTTGTTACCAATGGAATCGTTGTGTGGTGGTGCCACAGGGCCACCCCCTGTTATTGGATGCGCCACTCACCCTGAAAAAATTGGCATCCTATCCCTTGATTACTTACGATTTTGGTTTTACGGGTGGGTCTTTGGTGTCCAAAACCTTCAGCGATGCCGGCTTGTCGCCCAATGTGGTGTTGACCGCCATCGATGCGGACGTGATTAAAACCTACGTTAGCTTAGGCCTGGGCGTGGGCTTATTGGCCAATATGGCTTACGATATTGAGCGCGATGCCAATTTGGTAAAAGTGGATGTCAGCCATTTATTCGCTGACAGCACGACGTATTTGGGGGTGCGTAAAGATGCTTTTTTGCGCAGTTATATGTATGGCTTTATTGAATTGCTGGCGCCGCAATTTAATCAACAAGCGGTGAATGCCGCCCTTAAAATAGGTGCATAATTAGCACTCGTGCGCAATTAACAGCAAAGGGTTTTATGCGGCTATCGGCAGTGGTTTTTTTGATGGTGAGTCTGCTGGTCGCTTGCAGTGTGGTGCAGCCTAAGTCTAACAAGCTGGCGCTGTCTGGCAAAGTGCAAGTGGGCATGCCGGCTGTAGACACCAGCACGGCCATTTATGAGTTGCCGGTGCGCGAAGGCTTAAGCTACCAAGACGTGGTGGACAGCTTAAAAAGCCTGGCGCTCGGCATGAATTTTGTTAATCCAGCTAATTTTTCCATCACCGAACACATCAAAAATCGTGGCATCGACCCGCAAGGCATGAAGGAGGTGCAGAGTTTTTGCAATTTAAGCTTGGGCACGGAGATTTTTTTAGATCATCCGGAATTTCTGGTTTTTGCCCCATGCCGCATCGCTATTTATGAAAAATCCGATGCCAAGCAAACCATGCGTTTATACATCGCGCTGGCTAGACCCACTTACGATTTAAACAGCATTAAACACCCTAGTTTGCGTGCACAGCAAGCCGCACTAGAGCTTGAGAGCAGTTTATTGAATTTGATATACCGAGCCAGTAAGGGGGACTTTTGATGGCCATGCTGACGGACATAGCCATAGCCCAAGCCGCTAAAGTGCAGCCCATAGCCGAGGTGGCGGGCAAATTGCACTTGCAAGCGGAAGACCTGTTGCACTATGGTCCGTACATGGCCAAGTTGACTGAGCCTTGCCTGCAAAGAATTAAAGCCAAGACGGACGGCAAATTAATCTTGGTCACAGCCATTAGCCCAACCCCGGCCGGTGAGGGCAAAACCACCACCACCATAGGTTTGGCCGATGCCTTAAATCGGTTGTTTGTCGGTGGGCAGCGCCAAGCCATGGTTTGTATGCGCGAACCGTCGTTAGGGCCGGTATTTGGTCTTAAAGGTGGGGCGACCGGTGGGGGCTATTCGCAAGTGCTGCCCATGGAAGACATCAATTTGCATTTTACCGGGGACTTTCACGCCATAGGCAGCGCCAATAATTTATTGGCCGCTTTAATTGACAACCATATTTATCAAGGCAATGCCTTAAACATCGACCCGGACAGCATTACATGGCGCCGTTGCTTGGACATGAATGACAGGGCCTTGCGTGACATTAGCCTAATTGGCCAAAGCAAAGACAGCCAGACCAGCAGTTTTAAACCGTACAGCAGGCAAACCGGCTTTGACATTACCGTGGCCAGCGAAGTGATGGCGGTATTTTGTTTGGCAAGCTCTTTGGCTGACTTGCAATGGCGTTTGGGCAATATCCAGATAGGTTTAAACAAGCAGCAACAGCCGGTGCTGGCCAGCGATTTGCAAGCCGCTGGCGCGATGACGGCTTTATTAAAAAATGCGTTTCAACCGACCTTGGTGCAAACGCTGGCACATAGCCCGGCGTTAGTGCACGGTGGCCCGTTTGCCAACATTGCGCATGGCTGTAATTCGGTGGTGGCCACCCAAGCGGCTTTGAAGTTAGCCGATTTTGTGGTGACCGAAGCCGGCGTCGGCGCCGATTTAGGGGCAGAAAAATTCATTGATATAAAATGCAGAAAAACCGGCTTGCAGCCAGCCATTGCGGTGTTGGTGGCGACGGTGCGCGCGCTTAAATACCACGGCGGGGTGGAAGTGGCCGATTTGAATCAAGAGAATTTAAGCGCCTTAAAAGCCGGTATGGCCAATTTAGCGAAACACTTAAACAACCTACAGCAGGCATTTAATTTGCCGGTGCTGGTGGCCATCAACTATTTTGCCACTGACAGCGCTGCAGAAATCGCTTGTTTGCAGGCGGAAGTGGCTAAACTGGGGGCGCAAGCCGTGCTTTGTAAGCATTGGGCGCAAGGTGCGGCAGGCGCAACGGATTTGGCCAGTGCGGTATTGGAGCGGATAGAAGAAAATGCCGCCCGGCCATGTAAGCTGTTGTATCCGGACGACCTGTCTTTAGCCGATAAAATAGCCACCATTGCGCAAAAAATATACGGTGCCAGTCATGTTGAATTTAGCCCTAAGGCGCAGGTAAGCTTAGCCGGCTTAGAAAAGAACCACGGGCATTTCCCGGTGTGCATCGCAAAAACGCAGTATTCTTTTTCGGCGGATCCCAGTTTGCGTGGCGCCCCCAGTGGGCACGTATTGAGCGTACGCGAATTACGCTTATCGCGTGGGGCGGAATTCGTGGTGGCCATTTGTGGTGACATCATGACCATGCCGGGCTTGCCTAAACAACCTGCCAGTGAACGCATAGGCGTGAATCAGGCCGGTGACATTACTGGGTTAAGTTAATTGATACGCATAGTGGAAGCCGGTTTTGCTGAACAAACCTTAACTAAATCCCGTTTCATTGCCATGGCGCTGGCCACCGACGACGAGCGTGAGGTGGCGGCCGCTCTACATGCCTTTGCCGCTAAGCATCCAACGGCACACCACTTAGCTTATGCCTATAGGCTTAAAATCGAACAGGCGATTGTGCCCAGATTCTCTGACGCTGGCGAGCCTTCTGGCACGGCAGGCATGCCGCTATTAAAGCTCATGGAAGGGCGCGACTTGATCAATACCTGCGTGGCGGTGATTCGTTATTACGGCGGCATTAATTTAGGCACCGGTGGTTTGGCTAGAGCCTACGGCGGTACGGCCAAGTTGGCGCTGGACAATGCCAAGACCATGGATTTTGTTGAAATGAAGCAATACCGACTCAGCATTACTTACAAGCAAATGGATGGGATGCTGAGTGCTTTGGCTAAATGCCAGGGCAGTATAGTCAGTAAAACGTTTGCTGAGCAGGTGGACTTGTTGCTGAATTTACCGGTGAGTGAGGCGGCTAATTTTTTAAATCGCTTCAAGCCTTATGCCGAATAAGGCCACATTAAAGCAACAAATAAATTGGCTTGTGTTATTGTTGCGGGAAGTTTTTAAGGTTTAATTTATGACTAAAATAACAAAAGTAGCTGCGCCTACTGTCTACGAAATAGCCGCTTGGTTTTTGACCGCTTTTGCCCTGTTTTTCGTACTCAAATTTAGCCTGTTGCCGGCCGTGCTAGCCGGTTTGTTGGTGTATGAGTTGGTGCACATTATCACGCCTATGCTGGCGCGTCGATTGCCCAGCAACAAGCCCAGTCATATTTCTAAATTATGGGCGGTGGCGATTTTGGTGGTTATTATCGTCAGTCTGTTGGCTTTTGCCGGAGCCGGTTTGATGGCTTTTTTTAGGTCAGACTCGGGCAGTCTGACCGTGTTGCTGGCAAAAATGGCGCAAATCATAGAGGATAGTCGCAAGATATTGCCAGCTTGGTTATTTGAACATTTGCCTGCCGACGCCATCGCCTTTAAAGAGCAAGCTTCAGAGTGGTTGCGCAGTCATGCCGATGAATTGCAAGTGGTCGGCAAGGAAGCTGGCAGGGCCACCGCGCATATATTAATCGGCATGATCATAGGCGGCATTTTAGCGGTACGCGATGCAGTGGCCATGGACAACTTTAAACCCTTTGCCCGCGCCTTAGCCTGCCGCGGTGAGTTGTTTAGCGATGCCTTTAGACGGGTGGTTTTTGCCCAACTGCGTATTTCAGCAATCAACACGGTTTTTACCGCCACCTATTTGGCTTTGGTCTTGCCTTTGATGGGCGTTCATCTGCCCCTGATTAAAACCATGATAGCCATTACCTTTGTGGTGGGCCTCATTCCAGTGGTGGGCAATTTGATCTCCAACACCATGATAGTCATTGTTAGCCTAAGCCAATCTCTATTGGTGGCGGTCGGTTCTTTGCTTTATTTAATCGCCATACACAAATTAGAGTATTTCTTAAATGCCCGCATTGTCGGCAGTCAGATTCGCGCCAATGCTTGGGAATTGTTAATCGCCATGCTGTGTATGGAAGCGGCTTTTGGCATAGCCGGCATCGTGGCGGCGCCTATTTATTATGCCTACATTAAGTCGGAGTTGCGTGGCCGAGATCTGGTTTAGTTCTACATGGCTTTAGCCGCATTTGTAAAAGCGGGCTAAAGCCCCATCAGGTATAATCTTTCCTCATGATACAAATAATTGTTTTAATCTTGCTGGTGCTGATTTTATTGCTCTTGCTCAAGCAAATAGCGCACGCGCGTGCCGGCAATCAGCAAGCCTTGATTTTGCAGCAGTTGGAAGAAAAGCACAGGGCCATGTTGCTTGATTTTAATGATGGGCTTAATAAACTGGGTGACCGTTTGGGTGCTGCCTCGCATGAAACCAGTGAACGCCTGCGTGCCAGCGTTGCGACCGAGCTGCAAAGCACCCGTGACGCCATGCAGGCCTTGCAATTGGCGCAAAGCGGTGATTTGGCGCTCACCCGTGAAAGCGTGTTGGAAAAATTGCACACCACCTTAAGTGAGCAGGGTAAGGCACAGCAAGCGCTGATTAACGACACCATGTTAAAAGCTACCACCACGCTTACGCTGAGCATAGAAAACTTAAGCAAAGCGGTCGATGGGCGCTTGGAGCAGATAGGTGGCAAAGTGTCGGAGCGCTTGGACGAGGGCTTTAAAAAAACCAATCAAACCTTTGTCGATGTGATGGCGCGTTTGGCCACCATAGACGAAGCGCAAAAGAAAATTGACGGCTTAACCAGCAATGTCGTGAGTCTGCAAGAACTGTTGGGCGATAAGCGTTCGCGCGGCGCCTTTGGCGAGGTGCAATTGGAAGCATTGGTGCGCAATGTGTTGCCGGCCAATTCCTTTGCCATGCAGCATGGCTTTGAAAATGGCACGCGCGCCGATTGTGCTTTATTTTTACCCGAACCGACCGGCACGGTGGCGGTGGACAGTAAGTTCCCCTTAGAAAATTACCACCGTATGTTTGATGCCAAGTCATCCGAGGCTGAACAGGCGTTGGCAGGGAAACAATTTAAGCTGGACGTGAAAAAGCATGTCGATGACATTGCCAAAAAATACATCATTCCCAATGTGACGTCCGACGGTGCCGTGATGTTTATCCCAGCTGAGGCGGTGTTTGCAGAATTGCATGCTTACCACCAAGACGTCATTGACTATGCCATGAATAAGCGCGTTTGGCTGGTCTCACCCACCACCTTAATGGCGGTATTGAATACCGCGCGGGCGGTGCTAAAAGACGTGGAAACGCGTAAGCAAGTGCATGTCATTAAAGAAGAGTTGGGCAAGCTCAGTAAAGATTTCGGTCGATTCGATCAGCGCATGAAAAAACTCGCCGACAACATCCGTCAAGCCCACGAAAATGCCCAGGATGTGCACATCTCCAGTCAAAAAATTACCCAACGTTTTGCTAAAATAGAGCGCGTGGAGTTGGTGCATCAGCCCGGCGTGGTGCTGGATGCAGTTGATGATAAAGAAGATTAATAAAAGCATTTAACACTATGAAAATAAAAATACTTTACTTTGCAAGATTAAAAGAAACGCTGAAATTTTCCGCTGAAGATTTAGACCTTGCGGACAGCGAGATGAGCCTAATCCAACTCAAAGGCCTGCTGGCAAAACGCGGTGACGTGTGGCAGCAAATGTTGCTGGGCAACTTCAAGGTTAGGGGTGCTATTAATCATCAATTGGTCGATGATCATGCCCGCATAGTGGACGGCGATGAGGTGGCTTTTTTTCCACCGGTGACCGGTGGTTAAGCGCTGAGCTGTGATGAAAATTGCCGTTCAAACTGAGGATTTTGATGTCGCTTTAGAAATGCAGCACTTGCGTCAGGCGCGAACAGACGTCGGCGCGCTGGTGAGTTTTGTCGGCTTGGTGCGCGATTTAAACGAAGGCGATGCGGTCGCCCAATTAAGCTTAGAGCACTATCCTGGCATGACAGAAAAAGCCTTGCAAGCCATAGCCCATGAGGCCGCTGAGCGCTGGGATATCTTTGATGCCACGGTGATTCATAGGGTGGGCACTTTGCAAGCCACGGATCAAATAGTTTTGGTGGTGGTGGCAAGTAGGCATAGAGCGGAGGCTTTTAAAGCCTGTGAATTCATTATGGATTACTTAAAGACGCAAGCGCCTTTTTGGAAAAAAGAGTCGAGCGCCAGTGGCGAACGTTGGCTGGACGCCAAAGACAGCGATGATGAGGCGCGTCAGCGCTGGCTTAAGTAATCCGCGCGGCTTAACATGGCTTGCGGCCAGCATGCTGCCTAGATAAGGCCATGCATGCCGCAAAAAACAGTTAAAATGGGCTTCAATTAAAATAGTCAGGCGATATGTCACAATATTTAACCCCGCAACAATTAACCCTTAACATTGCCCCGGCGCAATTTAAATTTTCCGACACCTCACAATTGCTTGGTGCCCAGCAAGGCAGTGCGCAACATCAGGCTTGGGTGGCGCAATCCGAGGCAAAAAAGGCGGCTGAGTTTGGCTTGGCTATCCGTCAGCCCGGCTTTAATCTGCTGGCGCTGGGTGAGCCGGGTACAGGACGCAGCACCTTGATGCTTAGCGCCATGCATGAAGCCGCGCTAAAGCAAGCAAGGCCTAATGATTTGGTCGCCATCTACCCCTTTGATAGCAACGGTAAGCCCTTGTTTTTAAAAATGCCGGCAGGGGTGGGTGGGCAATTAAAACACGCTTTAGATCAGTTTGTACGGCATCTGGCCAAGGACTTGCCCAATTTGCTCGAGGCGCGCATCAAAGACCATGCCTCGACGGCCATCCTGGCATTTTTAGCGGCGCAAGGTGCCAGCATCAAGAGCAGTGTGGCTTACATTGCTGACAATAAAACCTTGACGGCTTATTTCGACTGGATGCAAAAAGACATCTTAGACTATTTGGAGGCTTGGCAGCCCAGTGCCACAGGCGATGGCGACAGCAATTTAGAGAGCTTGCTCAGTGAAAGTTTCTTTAGCCGTTATCGCGTTAATCTGTTGGTGGATCATCATGTTGGGTCGCTGACCGATGGGCAAGCCAACCTCTATGCACCGGTCATATACGATAACGACCCCAGTTTGCAATCCTTATTTGGCGGCATAGAAAGTGCTGCAGAGTCGAGCGCCGCGCCTGATTTTATGCGTTTGCGCGCCGGTAATTTATTGCGTGCGGATGGTGGCACCTTGCTCCTCAATTTGCGCGACATTTTGGCCGATGAAGCCAACGGCGCACAAATTTTAGAAAAATTGCACCGTTTTTTACGCAATGGCACCTTGCAAATTGAGGATTTATCCAGCAGTGGTGGCCAAGGCGGGGGCTTTGTGAGCGCACAAGCGACCATACCGGTTTCGGTCAAGTTGGTGTTGGTCGCCACCCGTGAAGACTATTATTTGCTGATAGACGAGTGCTCCGATTTCTTTAATTACTTTCCCATCAAAATTGAGTTTGCCGAAAAAGTCAAAGCCAGCGCGGAAAATTACGCGGCTTATGCGGCCTTTATCGCCCAAAAATGCCGGCAATTTAATTGCAGCCACTTTACCGCCGCGGCCGTTGTGGCGCTATTGCAAGCCATGCATAGGTTGGAAGAAGACCAAACGCGCTTAAGCACCGAATTTGCCGTACTGGAAAAATTGATGTTAGAAAGTGCCGCCGCGGCAGGTTTGCGCGAGGCCAAATTGGTGGATGTGGAAGACGTTAAAGCGGCCATCAGTCGCCGTTATGCGCGGCATGGCTACATTGAAGGCCATATGCGTGATTCGATTATAGACAATGAGCTGATGATTACCGTGCAAGGCGAAGCGGTTGGCCAAATTAATGGTTTGACCCACATTGATTTAGCCGACGCCAGCTTTGGTTCACCCATACGCATCTCGGCCAATTGCTACGCCGGTCGCCGTGATGTGTTAACCATAGACCGCGAAGTGCTGATGAGTGGCCCCACCCACGACAAGGGCGTGATGATATTGCAAAGTTGGCTGCATACCAATTTTGCCAAACTCAATCCGCTCAACATGACCGCGTCTTTGGTGTTTGAGCAAGAATACAACGGCGTTGATGGCGATTCGGCCTCCTGCGCTGAGTTGTTCGTGTTGTTGTCGGCTTTATCTAAATTAGCCATTAAGCAAGGCATAGCCGTTACCGGCGCCTTAAATCAACACGGTGAAGTGTTGCCGGTAGGCGGCTTGAATGAAAAGATAGAAGGCTATTTTAGGGTTTGCAAAGAAATCGGTTTGGATGGCCAGCAAGGGGTGCTCATCCCCGGCCGCAATATGCGTCACTTAATGTTGGCGGATGAAGTGGTGGAAGCGGTGGCCCAAGGGCAATTCCACATTAAAACCATGAACAATGTGGCCGAAGGTATATTGCATTTAACTGGTCATAGCTTGGCTGAAGTGAGCGCATTGGCGGCGGAAACGCTGGTTTCATTTAAATTGGTGTTGGAGCAGAATTTACCAAAAACCACCTTGCTTGAGTGGTCACGTTAAGTCGCTAAGCCGCATGAGCATGGAAGTCGAGAGTAAATGCCGCTTAGATAAATGGTTATGGGCGGCGCGGTTTTTTAAAACCCGTAGTTTAAGCAGCGCTGCCATAGAAACCGGCACAGTGCACTTGGATGGTGATAGGGTGAAACCGGCTAAAGAATTGCGCCCAGGTCAACTTATTCATATCCGCACGCGCGATTTTGAAATTGAAGTGGAGCTGTTGGCCTTATCCCAGCTACGCAAAGGCGCACCAGAGGCAGCCTTGTTATACCGCGAAACGCCGGCCAGTTTGGCTAAACGTGAAAACGCCAAAGTCACGGGTCAGGCCGAATATGCACAACGTGAGCGCGGAGCAGGTCGGCCGACTAAGCGGCAACTGCGGGATATTAAGAAATTTACCGGCGGCACTTATGGTTAAAGGCCGCCAGCCAATGAAGGCCTTATTTGCTGTAGGCTAAGCCACCCAGCAGGGCTGCCACCGGGAGTTTTTTGCCGCTAGGGATAGGCTTGATAGGGCTGGGTTTTTTGGCCAGCACCGCTTCGTAAGGCTGATCAAACCAAGGATCGCTACTTTTCTTTTTAACGACGTTACGCCTGCTGGCTGTGGCGTCATGCTGTGGGCTGGCTGGCGTTGGTCTGCTGGTGTGGCTACGTGTTCTAGCGCTGCTGCGATCAATCACTATGCTTTCTTTGTTGATTTGGCGCTTAATCAGTTTTTCAATTTCCACCAAGTATTTGTCTTCTTCTGGGCTGACAAAAGAGATGGCCACGCCCAATGCGCCGGCCCGACCAGTACGGCCTATGCGGTGCACGTAGTCTTCTGGGGCGCTAGGAATTTCATAGTTAATCACCATGGGTAATTGGTCTATGTCTAAACCGCGTGCAGCGACGTCGGTGGCCACCAATACCGTGGCGGCGCCTGATTTAAAGGCGTCTAAGGCTTTAATGCGCTCTTGTTGCGACTTGTCGCCGTGGATGGCGTCGGCGGCAATGCCTACCCGTGCCAAGCTACGGCTTAAACGACTGGCGGTGAGTTTGGTTTTAGTGAAAATCAGCACTTGTTGCGAGTCGCTGTTTTTTAAGAGCTGTACCAGCAAGGCTTCTTTATCGCTTTGCGCCACCGAATAGACTTTTTGCGTGACGTTATCGTTGGTGGCATTGCTGCGCGCCACTTCTATGAGTTGCGGTTTCGTTAAAAAGTCGTCGGCTAATTTTTTAATCTCGTTAGAAAACGTCGCCGAGAACATCAGGTTTTGCCTGTGCTTGGGCAACAAGGCCAGTATGCGTTTTAAATCAGGCATAAAGCCCATGTCCAACATACGATCGGCTTCGTCCAACACTAAAATCTGCACTTGATTGAGCTGCAAGGTTTTTTGTTCTATGTGATCAAGTAAGCGACCTGGGGTGGCCACTAAAATTTCCACACCGGTTTTTAGATGCGGCGTTTGCGTTTTAATGTCCACACCACCGAACACCACCAATGAGCGCAGTGCCGTGTGCTTGGCGTAAGCCTTGATGCTTTCTTCTACCTGTATCGCCAGCTCGCGGGTGGGCGTTAAGATCAAGGCCCTAACCGGGTGTTTCGCTGGGGAGGCGCCGTGATTAGCCAGCGGCAGTAATTTTTGCAGTAAAGGCAATGAAAAAGCCGCGGTTTTACCGGTACCCGTTTGCGCCCCAGCCATTAAGTCGCCACCGGCTAAAGCCAAGGGTATGGCTTGTGCCTGAATGGGCGTGGGCGTGGTGTAGCCTGAATCGGTCAGCGCTTTAAGTAATGCCGGCGCCAGACCTAAGTTGTCAAAGCTAGGCTGGGTTAAAGGCTTACTGTCAATTGTTACAGTTTCTGTCATTGCGTGTCTCTGTATTTAGGGGCTAGGATTCAGGATCTAGGATCTAGGGGCTGATTCCCAATCCCTAGTCCCTAGTCCCTAGTCCCTAATTTAAGCAAAACTACGCGGGCGACGTGGTGCGTTGCTGCCCGCATTGGCCTGGCCAAAGTTGCGTGTATCGTTGTTAGTGCGAGCTGGACGATTGTCTGCTCTGGCGCTGTCGCGACGTTGCGGAGCGGCTGAACGATCAGTACGGCTAGCCTCGTTGCGACCTTCGTAACGAGCACCTAATACTCGGTTGTCACCGCGATTGGCATCCTGACGGTTGCCACGGCTATCACGGTCACCACGTGTCGCACTTGCGCCATCGCGTGAGTAAGGCTTCTTGCCAAAAGCAATGCTGTCGCCAAAGCTGCGATTAGGTGCGCCGACCGCGGCGCGGTTGCTTTGTGGGCGATCGTTACGGTTGCCGCTGTTGGCACGATCAGCAAAGTTGCGTACAGCGTCGCCAGCAGATTTGTCTGCGCGGTCGGCTGTGTTGCCGTTGCTTGGGCGTGCGGTAAAATCGCGGTTGCTACGGTTTTCATCGCGGCTATTATCACGGTTAAAGCTCGCGCCATCGCGTGCTTGGAAACCCGCGTTGCGTTCTGTGCGTGGGCCACGGTCGTTAAAGCTGCCGCGTTCATCACGCGGTTTAAAGCCACGACCACCACCTGGTTTGTGCGCATCACGGCGAATATCGCCGCGGTCGCCACGGCCATTGCCTGGGCCGTCCATTTTCATGGCACGTTTAGGTTCAAAACCTTCAATCGCAGAAGGCGCCATACGGTTGCCGGTGAATTGTTCAATTTTACGCAAGATGTGTCTGTCTATATTAGAGGCAAATGAAATGGCAATGCCGGTATTGCCAGCGCGGCCAGTACGACCAATACGGTGCACGTAATCTTCGGCAAATTTTGGCAAATCGTAGTTGATCACGTGGCTGATGCCATGCACATCAATGCCGCGTGCGGCGACATCGGTGGCCACCAACACTTTGACATCGCCTTGACGCAACTTGGTTAAAGTGCGGTTACGCGCGCCTTGGGTCATGTCGCCATGCAAGGCCGCTGTTTTGTGGCCAGCCGCGTACAAGTCTTCGGCCAATACGTCGCAATGGCGTTTGGTTGACGTAAAAATGATGGCTTGATTCACTTCCGGAGCAATCAACAAATGCTCTAGCAATTTGTTTTTATGCGTCATGTCATCCACGTAGTGCAAACGTTGCTCAATGTTGGCGTGTTTTTCTTTTTGCGTGGCGATTTGTATGGTTTTTGGATTTTTAAGAATTTGTTTGGCGATGCGGGCAATGTCACCGTCTAAGGTGGCAGAGAACAACAGTGTTTGACGCTCAGCCGTTAGTTGCTCACAAATGCGCTCCACATCCGGTAAGAAACCCATGTCCAGCATACGGTCTGCTTCATCTAATACCAACATCTGCAAACGGGATAAGTCTATGCGGCCGCGCTCCATGTGGTCTAGCAAGCGACCTGGGGTAGCCACTAAAATATCCAAGGGTTGTGACAGCAATTTGTTTTGTAATGGGTAGGCCATGCCACCGACGATGCTCACGGTGCGGGCACGGATGAATTTACCGTACTTGCGCGCGGCATCGTTCACTTGGGTGGCCAGTTCACGGGTAGGCACCAAGACCAAAATACGTGGGCCACGGCTTTTGAGTTCGTGTGGGGTGGCCAGCAAGTTTAAAGCAGGCAACATAAAGGCCGCGGTTTTGCCGGTGCCGGTTTGTGCAGAGGCCATCAAGTCATGACCTGCGGTCACGACAGGGATGGCCTGCGCTTGAATGGCGGTAGGGGTAGTGTAGCCAGATTCTTCAATGGCACGAAGTAAGGCGTTATCAAGATTTAATGATGCAAAAGACAAAGTAGACCCTTTCTAGTTTATCGCCCATAAGCGATAACAAATAGTAAATAAAACAAAAGGGCGCTAAGTAAAAACGGGCATATCCTTTGCACATAAGCCATTTAGCTTATGCCACAAGGGCAATATAAACGCAGAAAATATTGGGTGCGAATAATCCGTTTGTCAGCCTTAATACAAGGCCTTAATTTTGATTACCACAAGCTAATACAATCTTTACCAGCGCACGGGCACAGCCGCTAACCAGTAAAAATCAAGGGTGTTGATTTCTTGATAGTTGCTACAAAAGTTCACGAGCAACAGAAGGGTCAGGGCAATGATTCAAGCATTACCAAAAAGCCAGTAATGCGAATGAAGCGCGCAGTATAACCATTTAATTGGGAATGTCAAATTAATAATTAAGAATGGCAAATTAATTAGCGCTTAAGTGTGTTAGAATCGCCGCCTTTCAATACTGGCTCCACACTATGTCAAGCACCCCAAGCAGCAGAAATTTAAGAAACGTCGCCATCATCGCCCACGTTGACCACGGTAAAACCACCATGGTAGACAAATTATTGCAACAAGCCGGCACGTTTGCTGCCCACCATGCGGTGGTAGAACGCGTCATGGACTCTAACGATTTAGAGAAAGAGCGCGGCATTACTATTTTGGCTAAGAACACCGCCTTGGTTTACGAGGGTACACGCATCAATATCGTGGACACCCCGGGCCATGCCGACTTTGGCGGCGAGGTTGAGCGTGTATTGGGCATGGTCGATGGCGTGGTGTTATTGGTGGACGCGGTGGAAGGCCCTATGCCACAAACCCGCTTCGTGACCAAGAAAGCCTTGGCTTTGGGTTTAAAACCCATAGTCGTGATCAATAAAGTGGACCGTCCAGGTTCCCGTACCGATTGGGTAATCAACCAAACCTTTGATTTGTTTGCCAATTTAGGCGCCAACGACGATCAGTTGGATTTCCCTATTGTGTATGCCTCTGCCATCAATGGCTACGCCATGTTAGACATGAAAACCCCGTCAGACAATATGCGTGCCTTGTTTGACACCATCCTTAAACACGTGTCGCCACCAGCAGGTGACAGCAACGCTCCTTTGCAAATGCAAATTTCTGCGTTGGATTATTCT
This sequence comes from Methylotenera sp., assembly GCA_005791685.1. Classification (GTDB taxonomy): domain Bacteria; phylum Pseudomonadota; class Gammaproteobacteria; order Burkholderiales; family Methylophilaceae; genus Methylotenera. Next base: position 41,004 of record SXVG01000023.1, read on the forward strand.
ACTTACACCGGTCGCTTGGGTGTGGGTCGCGTTAGTAACGGTAAGGTCAAAACCGGTCAAGCGGTGACCATCATGAATGGTGACAAGCAAGTGACCATGGGTAAAATCAACCAAGTGTTGGGCTTCCAGGGTTTAGAGCGCGTGCCAGTGGAGCAGGCCGAAGCCGGTGACATCGTCATCGTTTCAGGCCTAGATGACATCGGCATAGGCTTCACCATTTGCGACCGTGAGAACCCAGTGGGCTTGCCGCATTTAGGCGTGGACGAACCTACTTTGAGCATGGACTTTATGGTGAACACTTCGCCATTGGCCGGCACCGAAGGCAAGTTTGTCACGTCGCGTCAAATCCGTGACCGCTTAACCAAAGAGTTATTAGTCAACGTGGCTTTACGCGTGGAAGAAACCGAAGACGCCGACGTGTTCCGCGTATCCGGTCGTGGTGAATTGCACCTAACTATTCTGTTAGAAACCATGCGCCGTGAAGGTTTTGAAATGGCCGTGGGTAAGCCTAAAGTGGTGTTCCGTGAAATTAACGGTGAAAAATGCGAGCCGTATGAAATTCTAACCGTCGATTTGGAAGACGATCATCAAGGCACTGCCATGGAAGAATTGGGCCGCCGCCGTGGTGAAATGCAAAACATGGAATCCGATGGTAACGGCCGTACCCGTTTGGAATACAAGATTCCAGCCCGTGGTTTGATTGGTTTCCAAGGCGAGTTCTTAACCATGACACGCGGTACCGGTTTAATGGGTCACGTGTTCGATGAATACGCACCGGTTAAAGCCGACATGCCAGGTCGCCGTAATGGCGTATTGATTTCTGCAGAAAAAGGCGAGGCGGTGGCTTACGCACTATGGAAATTGCAAGACCGAGGAAAAATGTTCTCAGTGCCAGGCGATAAATTGTACGAGGGCATGATCATAGGCGTGCACAGCCGTGACAATGACTTGGTGGTGAACCCGATTAAAGGCAAGCAGTTGACCAACGTGCGCTCATCCGGTACCGATGAAGCGGTGCGTTTGATTACGCCTATCGCCTTGTCCTTGGAATCCGCGGTTGAATTTATCGATGACGATGAATTGGTTGAAATTACGCCAAAAACCATACGCATACGTAAACGTCATTTAACTGAAAACGAGCGTAAACGCGCTGGCACCAATAAGGCGTAATTAGCTGACAAAAGCGTTCATATGCTTTTACAATAAAAAACTCAGCTTTTAAGCTGGGTTTTTTATTGGGTGAAGATTTTAACGGACGTTTATGCCAGTTTATTCCACGCCTTGGCTGGCCAAGTAGTCTTCGTAGTTACCGGTGAAGTCGACAATGCCATCGGCTTTAATTTCGATGATGCGAGTGGCGATGGAGCTAACAAATTCGCGGTCATGGCTGACAAAAAACAGCGTGCCCTTGTATTTATCCAAGGCGGTATTGAGCGCCTCGATGGATTCCATGTCCATGTGGTTGGTCGGTTCGTCCATGAGCATGACGTTGGTGCGACCCAACATCATTTTGCCGTAGAGCATGCGGCCTTTTTCGCCACCGGATAAGACTTTAACGGATTTCTTCGTGTCGTCGCCACCAAACAGTAAGCGTCCTAACATGCTGCGTACCACTTGGTCATCATCGCCCACTTGTCTGAAGCGTGACATCCACTCAAATAAGCTTTCACCTTGCTCAAATTCGTATTCGTGGTCCTGGGCAAAATAGCCTATATTGGCCTTTTCTGCCCATTTCACTTCACCGTGTTTAGGCTGTAAGTCACCGGCTAGGCAGCGTAAAAAGGTGGTTTTACCGATGCCGTTTTCACCAATAATGGCGACTTTTTCGCCGGCTTCAAACATCATGCTGACGTCGTTAAACAGCGGTTTGTCAAAACCATGGCTAAGTTTCTTGATTTCCACGGCATTGCGGTACAGTTTTTCGCGATCGTCGTATTCAAAGCGTATGAAGGGGTATTGGCGGGACGACGGTTTGAATTCTTCTATCTTAATTTTATCGATTTGCTTGGCGCGACTGGTGGCTTGTTTGGCTTTAGACGCGTTGGCCGAGAAACGGCGCACGAAGTCTTGCAAGTCGGCCACTTGCTGTTTGGCCTTGGCGTTGTCTTTGGCTTGTTGGGCGCGGGCAGCGGTGCTCGCTTCCATGTAGTCGTCGTAATTGCCAGGATAAACGGCAATCTTGCCGTAGTCCATGTCGCAGGTGTGGGTGCAGACTTGGTTTAAAAAGTGCCTATCGTGCGAAATGATGATCATGGTGCAGTCACGGTTATTCAGCACGTCTTCTAGCCAACGTATGGTGTTGATGTCCAAGTTGTTGGTAGGCTCATCGAGGAGCAATATGTCTGGGTTGGAGAACAGCGCTTGCACTAACAGCACGCGTAATTTCCAACCGGGTGCCACGGCACTCATTAAGCCGTTGTGCTGTTCTATGGGGATGCCCACGCCCAATAGCAATTCGCCGGCACGTGCTTCGGCCGTGTAGCCATCGTATTCGGCAAACACGCCCTCTAATTCAGCGGCGCGCATGTAGTCTTCTTCCGTGGCTTCTAAATTGGCGTAGATGGCATTTTTTTCTTGGTTGGCCTTCCACATTTGTTCGTGGCCCATCATCACCACGTCCAGCACGCGCTGGTCTTCGTAAGCAAATTGGTCTTGGCGTAAAAAAGCCATGCGTTCGTGGCTGTCTATAGACACGTTGCCGGCGCTGGGCGTCAAGACGCCAGCCAACACTTTCATGTAGGTAGACTTGCCGCAACCGTTGGCGCCGATTAAACCGTAGCGGTTGTTGTCGCCGAATTTGACCGATACGTTTTCAAACAATGGCTTGGCGCCAAATTGCACAGTGATGTTGTTGCTGATTAACATTGTTGCTTTCTCTTTTTAGGGGCTAGGGACTGGGGGTTAACCCCTAATTCCTAGGTTATTAAAATTGGTTATAAACGACCACTTCGTCCATGGCCAATTGACCGCCGCGTGGCGATGCTTCTTTTAAGGCTTTGCCCACCACGACAAACATGGTCGGGGTGTGGTCAGCCGGTAAGTTGAGC
>SXVG01000024.1 GCA_005791685.1 Methylotenera sp.
TGGCCTTTTTGCCGACCAAAGCCTTTCACTTCCGTCACCGTCAAGCCATTCACGCCTATGCTGGATAGAGACTCGCGCACTTCATCTAACTTGAATGGCTTAATGATTGCTTCGATTTTTTTCATGCTGGTCGAACTCCCTAAAATATGTGGCTATTCAATGTGCTTGGTCTAATACTGAGCGACGGACAAACTTAAGCGCCCATAGTACGCGAGCACGCATTAAAAATCCAGTTTCGCGGTAATCGGGTAGCGGCGGTCTTTACCAAAATTTTTATGGCTAATGCGCACCCCTACCGGCGATTGCCGGCGCTTGTATTCATTGCTATCGACCAACTTTAGCACGCGCGCCACATCGGTTGGCGCAAAACCCATGGCCAGAATGTCAGCCCTACCCAAATCCTGCTCTACATAGGCGGCAACGATTGCATCCAATATTTCATAGGCGGGCAAACTGTCTTGGTCGGTTTGATCCGCACGCAACTCGGCCGACGGCGGACGGCTAATAATGCGCTCAGGAATGACTGGCGCTATGCCATTACGGTATACACACAACTGATAAACCAAGGTTTTAAACACGTCTTTGAGCAAGGCAAAACCGCCGGCCATGTCGCCGTACAAGGTGCAATAGCCGACCGCCATTTCACTTTTATTGCCGGTGGTAAGCACCATGCTGCCAAATTTATTAGACCAGGCCATCAGCAACATGCCACGTATCCTGGCCTGCAGATTCTCTTCGGTGGTGTCAAATGGCAAACCAGCAAATTCATCGGCCAAGGTCGATCTGAAATGATTGAACAAGGCGTCTATGGGCAAGATGCTGTATTGCACGCCTAAGTTGTTGGCCATTTCGATGGCGTCATCAACGCTGATGCTGGCAGTAAATTCAGACGGCATGAGCACGGCATGCACTTTTTCCGCGCCCAAGGCATCCACCGCAATGGCCAAGGTCAAGGCCGAATCCACCCCGCCAGACAGCCCCAACACCACCCCAGGGAAACGGTTTTTTGCCACGTAATCGGCCAAGCCTAATTTCAATGCTTGATAGACCGAGGCTGGCTTAGATAAAGTAGCCGCTATCGGCGCGCTTATGACCTCTTTAGCGTTAAACGCCACCGTGGCGAGCGCCTCTGCAAAGCTTGGCAATTGCTGGGCCAAGCATCCATCCGCATTCACCACCATGGAGCCGCCGTCAAACACCAATTCATCTTGGCCACCTACCGCATTCACGTAAACAATGGGCAAGGCCAATTCCGTAGCGCGCTCACGCAACACCGTTAAACGACCGGACTGTTTATCCAGATGAAATGGCGACGCGTTAATGACCAGCAACACTTCTGCGCCGGCAGCTTTGGCCAACTGGGCCGGCGACGACTGCCATACGTCTTCACAAATCAACACGCCGATATTCAGCCCTTGATGCGCAAAAACCAAGGGGACGTGACCCGAACTGAAATAGCGTTTTTCATCAAACACACCGTAGTTGGGCAAGGCTTGCTTATGGTAGGTGGCGACTATCTTTCCGCCTTGCAAAACGGAAGCGGCGTTATAACACAGCCCATCCAATACCTGTGGATGACCCACCAGCAAGGTCATGCTAGGCACGGCCAGACTTAAACTCTGCAATGCCGCATCACAGGCCTGTAAAAAATCGGTCCGTAACAACAGGTCTTCTGGGGGATAGCCACACAGCGACAATTCTGGTGTGACCAATAAACTAGCGCCTTGTGCTTGCGCCTCATTGGCGCTGCGGATGATTTTTGCCTGATTGCCGGCCAAATCGCCGACCAAGCAATTCATTTGCGCAATGGCGACTCTCAATAGGAACCGCCCGCATCTTTAAGCAATTTAACGATTTCCGTGTGCTGGCCTTTGAGCGCATAGACCAAGGCACTTAAGCCGTATTGGTCTTTCGCTTTGAGTCTAACTTGGTGCGCCAACAGCAATTTAACTAAATCCACTTGGCCGTTATTCACCGCGATGTGCAACAAAGGCGTGCCCTCGGCATCCAAATTATTAACGTCCGCACCGGCCTCAATTAAAGCACTGGCCGCCGCCACTTTGGACTTCTTAACCGCCCAAGTCAGCGCCGTCCATTTAGCTAAATCCTTTTGATTAACCAAGGCACCGCGCTGAACCAATAAACTGATGACAGGTGCGTGGCCTTCACGGGCAGCCGTCATCAACGCCGTCACCCCCAGCTCGTCAGCCAGCAAAAGATTGGCCTTATGCTCCAACAACTGCGTAATGGTGGGGATATCGCCACTTTTAGCGGCATACATCAAGACGGTCATGCCCCTGTCGTTTTTACTGTTGGCATCCATGCCATTTTTTAGCAACAAAGCCACCGTTTCAGAATAACCATCCAGCGCCGCGATGCCCAATGCGCTCCAACCGGATGCGTCGCGGACTTTGGCATCCGCGCCGTTTTCGAGTAAGGCCTTAATGCTCGCCACATGATTCTTTTTGGCGGCGAACATCAAAGGCGTCCAGCCACCAGCGTCTTGCGCATTCACCTCCGCACCTTTGGCCAACAGTGCTAACAGTACTTCCAATTGATTCTTGCGGGCCGCATACATCAAGGCGCTGATGCCGTCTTCGTCCCTCGCATTCACACTCGCCCCGCTGTCTAACAGCGCATTGACTGTCGCCAAGTCACCCTTGGCCGCCGCCGTCATTAAATAGGCCACGTCCTCGCCCGCCATGGCCGGCAGGCAGGCCAACAAACAGCATAAACTTAAAGCCGCCAGTCCATGTTTAGGCAAAAGAGCCATCGCGGTCAGCGGCCTAAGTGGCTTTATGCCTAATAGCGGCCAACACCGCCTCACCCAAGCCGGCTGGTGAACTGGCCACCACCGCACCGGCTAACTCCAAGGCGCGAATTTTGTCCGCCGCCTTACCGCTACCACCGGAAATAATCGCCCCAGCATGGCCCATGCGCTTGCCGGCCGGTGCTGTTTGCCCAGCAATATAAGCCGCTACCGGTTTACTGATGTGGCTTTTAATGTACTCCGCGGCGGCCTCTTCGTCCGAGCCACCGATTTCACCGACCATAATAATGGCTTCGGTTTCGGCATCCGCCTCAAACATTTGCAAGCACTCGATAAAATTCAAACCCTTAATCGGGTCGCCGCCTATGCCCACACAGGTGCTCTGGCCTAATTTTAAGGCACTGGTTTGATGCACGGCTTCATAGGTTAAGGTGCCGGAGCGCGACACGATACCGACCTTGCCGCGCAAGTGTATGCTGCCTGGCATGATGCCTATCTTGCATTCGTCTGGGGTAATCACCCCCGGGCAATTGGGGCCGATTAAGCGCGTGCCATTGGCTTTTAATGCCGCTTTCACGTTGAGCATATCCAACACCGGTATGCCTTCGGTAATGCACACGATTAGATCTATCCCAGCATCACAGGCTTCCAAGATGGAATCGGCGGCAAACGCCGGCGGTACGTAAATCACACTGGCACTAGCGCCGGTTTGCCCTACCGCCTCACGCATGGTGTTAAATACCGGCAAACCTAAATGCAAGGATCCGCCTTTACCTGGCGTGACCCCACCGACCATTTTCGTACCGTAAGCCAAGGCTTGCTCAGAATGGAAACTGCCTTGCTTGCCGGTGAAGCCTTGGCATAGCACTTTGGTACTGCTGTTTACTAATATGCTCATAATTATTTTCTTTTCTTAAATTCATTCACCACAGAGACACAGAGGCACAGAGGCACAGAGAAACCCAAAATCCTACGTCACCCCTATTTTTCAGGTCGGGTTTCGTAGGTCGGGATTTATCCCGACAACGACCGTTTATCGGCCTAAGCCAGCTTATGGCTTGTCCGTGAAATATACCAGCTAAAGCTGGTTATTTACACGCCAAAGGCCGACCTACAAAAACTTTTAATTTTCTCTGTGCCTCTGTGTCTCTGTGGTGAATTTTGTTATGCCACACTCAAGACAGCCCGTTTCGCCGCGTCGGTTAAGCCATCGGCGGAGATAATATTTAAACCACTAGCTTGCAACATTTGCTTGCCTAAATCGACATTGGTACCTTCTAAACGCACGATCACCGGGATTTGTATGCCTACCTCTTTAACCGCGGTGATAATGCCTTCGGCGATGATGTCGCAGCGCATAATGCCGCCAAATATATTCACCAGGATGGCTTTGACATGGGTGTCGGCCAAAATTATTTTAAAGGCTTTGCTGACCGTTTCTGCCGTGGCGCCGCCGCCTACGTCCAAAAAGTTGGCCGGTGCCCCACCGTGCAATTTGATTAAGTCCATGGTGGCCATGGCCAAACCGGCACCGTTGACCATGCAACCTATGTTGCCGTTTAATGCGATGTAGTTTAAGCCGGCATGGTGGGCCACCGCTTCCTTGCTGTCTTCTTGCGACCAATCGCGCTGTTCGGCCAAGGTTTTTTGCCTATACAGCGCGTTGTCGTCCACACTCATCTTGCAATCCAAGGCAAACAACTTGCCGTCGGTGGTCACGATGAGTGGGTTGATTTCCAATAGCGCCAAATCGTTTTCTTTAAATAAACGGTACAAGCCTTTAAGCAAGCGGCTAAAAGCGGCAATTTGCTCACCGGCCAAATCCAACTTAAAAGCTAAATTGCGCGCTTGATAATCAACCAAGCCATTTAAAGGGCTGCACACCTCTTGCAAGATTTTCTCTGGGCTGGTTTGGGCAATCTCCTCTATATCCATACCACCGGCGCTGGAGGCCACCACCACAATACGCTCCAAGCTTCTGTCCACCAATATAGACAAATACAACTCACGGTCTATGGCTAAGGTTTCTTCTATCAAGACTTGATTAACCGGCTGACCATCGGGGGCATTTTGATAGGTGACCAAGGTTTTACCCAGCAACTCACCGGCCACTTTTTGCGCCTCAGCGGCCGACTTAACCACCTTCACGCCACCGGCTTTGCCGCGGCCGCCAGCATGCACTTGAGCTTTGACCACCCAAGCATCACTGGCTATCTCTGAAGTCACCGTAGGGGTTTGTTTGGCCAGCGAAATCACTTGGCCACGCGGCACCGGAATGCCGTATTTTTGTAGCAAGGTTTTGGCTTGGTATTCGTGCAAATTCATAAAAATACAATTCAAAATAAATGGTACGCACATTTTCGCCCAATTCAGGCAAATGCGCCAGCGCTGGCGTTAGATTCTATGCCTTTAGCACAACAACCCACGCGGTCTTTTGCCCATGTGTATAATGGCTGTTTTTTACTGCAAACGAATTTATGCGTTTAGTTGTTCAAGGCTCAGCCATACGTCACGCCCATTTGGCACATATCCATCAGCTATGCGGCAGCAGTGTGCAATTTGTGCAAACCGGTGCGCATGCTTATTATTTAGCCAATCAAGCCCTAACCTTGCCAGCGGTGCAACGCTTTTGTGCCGAGCAACAGATCGATTGCAGCTACCTGCCCGATAATCAAGTGTTAGCCAAGTTTGGCTTATGCGTCATGGACATGGACTCCACCCTGATTAGCATAGAGTGCATAGACGAAATTGCCGACATGGTGGGCATTAAACCGCAAGTGGCCGCCATCACCGAGCGCGCCATGCAAGGCGAATTGGATTTTGCGCAAAGCTTACGCCAGCGCGTGGCCTTGCTTAAAGGCCTGTCGGAAGACGATTTAATGCGCGTGCTCAATGAGCGCTTAACGCTCAATCCTGGCGCAATCGAATGGATAGAGGCCTGCAAACAAAACAACATCCGCACTTTATTGGTATCGGGCGGCTTCACCTTTTTTGCTGAGCGCGTCAAAGCCATGTTGGGATTGGATCACGCCGTGTCTAACCAGTTGGAAATCATAGACGGCAAACTGAGCGGGCGCATTTTAGGCGACATCGTCGATGCCCAGCGCAAAGCCGATGAATTATGCAAACTGCGTGATGCGCTAGGCTTAAATGCCGCACAAACCATTGCCATAGGCGACGGCGCCAACGACCTTAAAATGATGGGGGTGGCCGGCATCGGCGTGGCCTACCACGCCAAACCCATCGTTCAAGCGCAAGCCACTTACGCACTCAACCACAGTGGCTTAGATGGTGTGATGCACTTATTGAGCACTTAAGGCCGACAACTCCGCCTCGGTAAAACCGGCCTCACGCCTAGCGGCCAAATTAAATGGCCCGCGCAATTTAGGCGCCACGTAGGCCACGCACAATTTCTCAAACGTTGGCAAAGGTGCCAAGCCTTGCTGTTGGCATAAGTAGTTAAACCAGCGATTGCCTATGGCCACGTGGCCCACTTCGTCGCGCAAGGTGATGTCCAATATCGCCGCTGCCAGATCATCGCCTGCCTGTACCAACTTCGCTCGCAAAGCCGGCAAGGCGTCCAAGCCCCGCGCCTCCATGGTGCGCGGCACCAAGGCCATGCGTGCCAACACATCGTGTTTGGTTTTGTCGACCATTTCCCACAAACTGTTGTGCGCATCAAAGTCGCCGTAGGCAAAACCCAAATGCTGCAAATGGTCTTTTAATAAATTGAAATGGCTGGCTTCCTCAGTCGCCACCTTTAGCCAATCGGCATAATAGGCGGGCGGCATGCCAGCAAAACGCCAGATGGCGTCCAAGGCCAAATTAATCGCATTAAATTCGATGTGGCACAAGGCATGGATTAAAGCGGCGCGGCCTGTCACGGTATTCATGGCGCGGCGCTTAACCTGTAAGGGCGGCACCAACACAGGCTTGGCCGGTCGACCGGGAATGATTAAGCCAGTCTGCAGTTCAGCCTCGGCATCGAGCTTGATCTGGCCTTGCTGCCAGCGCAATGCCAACTGGCTGACGGCGCTGGATTTACGCGCTGCATCGGTCTCGGCCAAACAAGCCAAGGCTAATTGGCGCAGCTCATCGGACACAGGCATAGCGGTCATAAAGAAATTCTAGCGCGCATTTAGGCAAGCATTAAGGCAACACGATGAAATCCAGCTCGCCGGCTTTCATGTCTGGCACCATCAAGACTTTTTCATCTTTAGTCAATGCGATGTCCGCCGCCGATTGGTAAGTGGTGGCAATCGCCGTGACCTCACCGCTCATGTCCAAACGAAACACCTTGCCATTTTTCCAGTCGCTGACGTACATATTGCCGTTGGCATGGTGCACCAGCCCATCGCCGCCGCCAAAGCCTTGAGCAAGATCGGTCAACTGCTTACTTTTAAGCTGGTAGCTGTACAAAATACCGGAAGCAAAGTCCACGATCAACAGCACGTCACCGGTGTCGTCCATTAAGAGGCCATTAGGCGCCAAAATACGCTTATCTTGCTGGCCATTAATCAGCAAGCGCACTTCACCCTGGGCATTAATTTGGTAAACCGCCCCGCCTTGGCCTTTTAAATCGCCGCTGTCACTGACGTATAAATTACCAACCAGGTCGGCCTCCAAGTCGTTTAAAAACAGCGGCTCCACCGGAAAGCCAGTGGCGGCGACAAAAACTTCCGCCTGACCTGCTTTAGGGCCGCTTAAGGCTATTTTTAAGATGCGCTTATTGTCTGCCACGTATAAAAACTGACCTACGATGGCCAAGCCTTTGGGGTCATCCAAGCCTTTAGCAAACAGCTTGGCTTGGCCCTGCTCAATCACGCTGATCTGACCATCGCCAGCCACGCCAAAGCCATTAATCTCGGACACGAAAATGCGACCATCACTGGCTTGCAACACCGATTCCGGCATTTTTAAACCGCTAATTTTCTGCGTATTCAACTCTGCCGCATGCGCCGCAGGTAGGAGTATCGTTAATAACAGCGCCAGTAAGCTATTTCTTGTCATGGTCTATCCTGTGGTAGTTAAGTTAACTGAGCGTATCGGCCCAAATATTATTCGCCCAAGCATGGGCATAGCCGCCTTCTTTTTCATTGGGGCTAATGGAAACGCCGCCACCTTCAGCCGACACCATCATTTTCTTGCCGGCATCGTAGCGGTAAACATTGGCCACGTGCATGGCGGCATGGTCGTTAATGAAGCTGTAACACGTGTTGGCAAACACCGGCGCCGCATCCGGCATATTGCCACTCATCAGTTGCACGATGGCGCTAGCGCAAACCTTGGCTTGATTGCTGGCCATGTGCGCTGATTTTGGCAGGCCCGCCGCCACGCTATCGCCTAACACGTGCACGTGCGGCACCCGTTTAGATTCATAGCTTAAAAAATTCACCTCACACCAGGGGTAGTCTTTTTCTGTCAACTCGGCCACCTGCGCTATTTTACCGGCCCGTTGCGGCGGAATAAAATTCAGCACATCGGCTTTGATACTGTCAAATTCGGTGCTCACCGTTTTAGTCGCGAGGTTTATATTGCTAATGGCGTTGTCTGGTCGGTAATCGATGATGCCAGCGTAGGTCTCATTAAACACTTTGCTAAATAAGCCTCTTTTGGAAATGATTTCCGCATTGGCATCGAGCACAATCACCTTACTTTTGGCTTTGTGTTGCTTAAAATAACTGGCCACTTGGCAAGCACGCTCATAGGGCCCAGGTGGGCAACGATACGGCGCGACTGGCACGTTCATGACAAACACCCCACCGTCTGGCATGGCCTCTAGCTGCTGGCGTAAATTGACCGTTTGCCAACCGGCTTTCCAGGCGTGTGGCACTTGTTTTTGTGCGTCCATGCTGGCCAGCATCGGCCAGGCTTGGTAGTTAAAATCCACCCCGGGTGCCACGATCAATCGGTCGTAGCTGAGTGTGCCGCCCAGCATGGTGATTTTCTTAAGCGAAGCATCAATGGCGGTCACCGTGTCATGGCGAAATACCACGCCGTGGTTGGTTTTTAAAGCATCGTAGCCAAAGGTCAAGTCGTGTATGCTTTTACTGCCGCCTAAGACTAAATTGCTCATGGGGCAAGACACGAATTGGGCGCGAGCTTCCACCACAATGACTTCTATGGCGCCCATGCTCCATAGGCGTAAATACTTGGCCGCTGTGGCGCCAGCGTACCCCCCACCGACGATGACCACCCGTCCTAATGGCGGCTTTTTCGCTAAGGCCAAGACTGGTTGGCTGGCGAGCAACAAGCCCGTTGCGCCCATGGCTTTGATGAAATCCCGCCTAGCAAAACCATCAGTCATGGCTAGCCTCCAATTTTTGCGGCGTAACTGGCAAGCGAATGACCGGGAGTTGCTCAGAAAAATGCTTGGCCAGCCATTCGATCTCGATCAAGCTCAAGCCCCGGCTGTGTTGATGCATAATGGTGGCTTGACGGCTGCCATCCCTAAAGCCCAATAACTTCTCCAAAAGATCGTCACGCGTTCTACCGGCTAAAACCGGGTTGCTATCATCGGCTGATCTAGCACCAGCAGGCACTACGGCGTTGCCCAGTGTGCCGTGGCAGACCGCGCAGGAAGCCGCCAAGGCGCGCACATGGACAGCCTGCTCAGCGCCAAAAACAAAAACCTCATCGGCATGACCCAACATAGGCCACAGCGATGAGGTGATTAGGCTTAACCGCAAAAACCAATTAGACGATGTTGTTTTCATCAGACCAATGGCGGCGCGGGGCGTTTAACTTAGAAACAACGCTCGTCTAAACAGCCGTCTTCTTTAACGCCTAAGCTGGTCAACAACTCTACCATAGGCTTATCCACGGCGGCTTTTACCGCACGCAAAATAGACACGTCGGCTTTTAATTTAATATTGATGTCGGCACCGCTGGCAGCTAGCAATTTAACCATGTCGGCGTAGCCGTTAAATACCGCTAGATGAAACGCCGTGTTATGCGATAGCGGATGGATGTAATCTAAATCGCCACCCTTGCTGACTAAATATTTCACGGTTTCTATTTGATTTTTATTGGCCGCCATTTGGATGGGTGACCAAGCAAACGATTTGTAGTTGGCATTTTTAATGTCCGCTTCTACGTATTTCTTCACTGTCTTCATGTCACCGCTGGTGATGGCCTCAACAAACTCGATTGCATCGTCATCGGACACAGCGGCCATGGCATTCATAGAAAAACTTAAAACAAAAGCGGCTAACAAGGTATTCAAAAATTTCATGTTACTTTTCTCCAAGGTTGTTTTCTAACTTACATTGACTAACTAATATGGCGTCTTGCATTGCGGAACATCCTAATCCAAGCACTGTCTTCATCGTCCCCGCAACGCTGCCAGGTATTTTGCACATTGCGTATGACCCGCTCAGGATGTGGCATCATAATACTAAATCGGCCGTCTGTGCTGGTTAATCCGGTTACCCCTTGTGGCGAACCATTCGGGTTATACGGATAAGTCGTGGTTGGCATGGCAGCATGATCAATAAAACGCATGGTCACCAACTTATTGGCCAACAGGCCATTGACTGCGCTCGCGTCAGAAAATTCCGCATAGCCTTCACCGTGTGCCACGGCAATCGGCATTTTGCTGCCAGCCATGCCTTTAAAGAATAAAGACGGACTGTCCAACACTTCCACCATGGCCAAGCGCGCTTCAAACTGCTCGGATTGGTTGCGCACAAAATGCGGCCAATGCGCCGCACCTGGAATCAACTCACGCAAATTACTCATCATCTGGCAACCGTTACAAACCCCTAATGCAAAGCTGTCGGAACGGGCAAAAAAGGCCGCAAACTCATCGCGGGCACGGGCATTGAATAAAATAGACTTGGCCCAACCTTCGCCGGCACCCAACACATCCCCGTAAGAGAAGCCGCCACAAGCAACAAAGCCAGCGAAATCCGCCAGGCTAACCCTACCCGCAATCACGTCACTCATGTGCACGTCAAACGTGGCAAACCCGGCTCTATCAAACGAAGCCGCCATTTCCACCTGACCGTTCACGCCTTGCTCACGCAAAATCGCCATCTTGGGTCGCGCGCCCGCATTGATATAAGGCGCGGCCACGTTGTCGTTCACATCAAAGCTTAATTCGCTAAATAAACCGCGGTTGTTCAGGTCTAAAATCTTGTCGTATTCTTGCTGCGCACATACCGGGTTATCACGCAGTTTTTGCATGCGGTAAGTGGTTTCCGACCACATGCGGTGCAAGTTAACACGGCTGTCGCTGAACACGGTTTTACCGTGCTGCTTGATCGCTATGCGCTCGCCCTGCACCACTTCCCCTATAACATGAGCCCAGCCATTAAACTGCGCGGCAATCGCATCGGCATCAACGGCCGCCACTTGGATAACGGCGCCCAATTCTTCGTTGTATAAAATGCTGGCGATATCGCCGGATAAGGCAGACACATCGATTTGCAAGCCGCAATGACCGGCAAAAGCCATTTCAACTAAAGTCGTGAATAAACCACCGTCGGATCTATCGTGGTAAGCCAGCAATTGACCGGCCGCATTCAAGGCTTGTATGGTGTTGAAGAAATGCTTTAATTGCGACGCATCGTCTACATCCGGCGCCTCGTTGCCCAGTGCACCGTACACTTGCGCCAAACTGGAACCGCCCATGCGATTTTTACCGGCACCCAAGTCAATTAAAATCAACTTAGTATCGCCCTCGCTTTGCAATTGCGGGGTCAAGGTTTTACGCGCATCCGGTGTGGCGGCAAACGCCGTCACCACCAATGAGATAGGCGAAGTCACGGCTTTATCCAGTCCGTTTTCTTGCCACACGGTTTTCATGCTCATGGAGTCTTTGCCGACCGGGATGCTGATGCCCAACTCTGGGCACAAAGCCATGCCCACCGCTTTAACCGTGGCATACAGGGCAGCGTCTTCGCCGGCGTGACCGGCTGGCGCCATCCAGTTGGCGGACAATTTCAACTCGCTGATGTCGTCCACCAAGCAGGCCGCCATATTGGTCAGCGCTTCGCCTATGGCCATGCGTCCCGATGCCGGCGCATCGATCAAGGCCAAGGGCGCTTTTTCACCGATGGCAAAGGCTTCGCCGCAATAGGTTTCATAACCGGCCAAGGTCACAGCCACATCGGCCACCGGCACTTGCCATGGCCCGACCATTTGCTCGCGTGCCACCAATCCGGTCACAGAGCGGTCGCCTATGGTGATTAAAAAGGTTTTATCGGCCACGCCTGGCAAGCGCAACACGCGTGCCGCGGCCTCTTGCAAATCAATGTTGGCGGTAACAAACGGGCTTAATTGACGGCTGGTGCTTTTAACATCGCGGGTCATCTTAGGCGGCTTGCCTAATAACACCGACATGTCCATGTCCACCGGCTTGTTCTCAAAATGGCTATCGGCCACCGTTAAATGGCGCTCTGCTGTGGCCACGCCGACCACGGCAAACGGGCAGCGCTCGCGCTCGCAAATCGCTTTGAAGCGTGGCAAATCTTCTTGCAGTATAGCCATCACGTAACGCTCTTGCGCTTCGTTGCTCCATAATTCGCGTGGCGACATGCCCGGCTCTTCATTGTGCACGTCACGTAATTGGAAGGTCGCGCCCACGCCGGCATCGTTGACCAATTCAGGGAAGGCATTGGAAATACCGCCAGCACCGACATCGTGTATGCTCAAAATCGGGTTAGCCTCGCCCAATTGCCAGCAACGGTCTATCACTTCTTGCGCGCGTCGTTCTAATTCCGGGTTACCGCGTTGCACCGAATCAAAATCCAGATTTTCCACGTTGCTGCCGGTGTCCATGCTGGACGCGGCACTGCCACCCAAACCGATCAACATGGCTGGGCCGCCTAATTGAATGAGGGCCGCGCCGGCAGGAATGGGGTTCTTTTTAGCATGCTGGGCGGAAATATTGCCTATGCCGCCGGCCAACATAATCGGCTTATGGTAGCCGCGCATTTCGGCTTGGCCATTGGCATCCACACTGGCCAATTCAAAGCTACGGAAATAGCCGGCAATGTTAGGACGACCGAACTCGTTGCTGTAGGCGGCGCCACCTAAAGGACCGTCTATCATGATTTGGAACGGCGAAGCGATTCGTCCCGGCTTGCCGTAAGCGGCTTGCTCCCAAGGTTGAATGAAATCAGGGATAGCCAAATTGGACACCGAAAAACCGCTTAAACCGGCTTTAGGTTTAGAGCCACTGCCGGTGGCGCCTTCGTCACGAATCTCGCCGCCGGCCCCGGTCGCCGCACCGGCAAAAGGAGAAATCGCGGTAGGATGGTTATGCGTTTCCACCTTCATCAAGTAATGCATCTCTTCTTCGACAAAGCGGTATGCACCGTCCGCGGTCGGATAGAAACGTTCGGTTTTAGTGCCCGGCGCATGGCCCGCGACTATTGAAGAATTGTCCGAGTAAGCGACCACGGTCTTGCCGGGGTTGAGTTTGTGCGTATTGCGTATCATGGCAAACAAAGACAGGTCTTGCACTTGGCCATCTATCACCCAATCGGCATTGAAAATTTTATGGCGGCAATGCTCGGAGTTGGCTTGGGCAAACATCATCAATTCGACATCGGTGGGATTGCGCGCAATTTTAATGAAGTTATCGAACAAATAATCCACTTCATCGGGCGATAAGGCCAAGCCCATGTCGGCATTGGCTTTCTCCAGCGCCGCTTTACCGCCTTGCAATAGATCCACACGGCCTAATGGCTTAGGGCTATCGCTATGGAAGAGCTGCTCGGCGTCTTGCAGATGGGCAAACACACCTTCGGTCATGCGGTCGTGTATCAGCGGTAACAATAACTGACGCTCCGCTGGCGTCAAGGCTTGCCCGTTGACCGTTTGCACGTAATAAGCCACACCACGCTCCACCCTTTGCACTTCGGGCAAACCGCAATGCTGAACGATGTCGGTCGCGCGCGATGCCCAAGGCGAGATGGTGCCTATGCGCGGCAACACCAAGAAAAATTCCCCGGTCGGGTCTTCGGCTGGCAACTGCGGACCGTAGGTCAACACCTGCTCCAACCTTGCTTGCTGCGCCGCGTTTAAAGCCGCGTCTTTAGTCCAAATGAAATGCCTAAACTCCGCATACAAATGCTGGATATTGCTGCCGGACGCGCCCGCTTTGGCTTGCAAGCTGGCCAAGATTTTATCAATGCGAAATGGGGATAAAGCTGCGCTGCCACGCAGACTAAGCATAGGGGTTTGAGCGTGAGTTGAAGTCATGAAATTGGGCTAAAAAATAAGGGCAATGGCGAAAGCTGAATTCTACCAGATAGCAGGGTGCTAGCGCGACCTTGAGCAGACAAAAAACACCCCAAATGGGCCGCTCCTACATATACCCGTCGGGATGATTACTAAATAATTAAAATGAGCCGCAAAATCAAAAATACGGCTCACAAATTGACCAAAAACGCACTTTAAGGGTATTTTGCGGTGATTAGCGCCAATATTTACCGTATTTTTTGCGGTGATTATATTGACTATGCGGTGAATACGCAGTTTAATGGACGAATGAAAAACGGTGAATATTTATACGTATGGCAATCTAAGGACTGGCCCCATTGGCGATATAACGCTCAAAGCCTCATGCCCGCCATTGCCGAAGTCCATCGCGCCCAAGGCTACCTGATTGGGCGCATGCGCGATCAAGGAATGCATTCGCAGATTGAAGCCAGCCTTAGAGCACTGACTGAGGATGTGCTTAAAACCAGCGAAATTGAAGGCGAGTATTTGGATGCAGAAACCGTCCGTTCATCCATCGCAAGAAAACTTGGGGTTGATATCGGCGCAATCATGCCAGCTGACCGAAATGTGGATGGTGTGGTAGAAATGGTGTTGGATGCAAGCAACTTGCATGCCACACCGCTTACTGCTGAAAGACTACAAGCTTGGCATGCCGGGCTATTTCCAACAGGACAAAGTGGCATGACGGCTATCCGGGTGGGGGCATGGCGTGATGATGCCGATGGCATCATGCAAGTCGTGTCAGGCCCGATTCATAAAAGGAAAGTGCATTACCAAGCGCCGCCGGCCAATCGGCTAAATAAAGACATGTCGGAATTTCTAGCTTGGTATGAGAACACTCATGATCATGACCCCATAATTAAAGCAGGTTTAGCTCATTTGTGGTTTGTGACCATCCACCCTTTTGACGATGGCAATGGACGTATTGCCCGCGCCATCGGCGACATGTCACTGGCTCGCGCGGATCAAAGTACACAGCGGTTTTATAGCCTATCCGCTCAGATTCAAAAAGAGCGCAGAGAGTATTACGATCTCTTGGAGAAAACCCAAAAAGGTAACCTCGATGCCACGGAGTGGCTATCTTGGTTCTTGGACTGCTTGCTTCGCGCACTCGCGGAAGCGGATCAAGCACTGAATATGGTTTTAGTTAAAGCCAACTTCTGGCGACTATGGGCTGGCACGCCATTTAATGCAAGACAGATCAAAGTGCTTAACCGAATGTTAGATGGATTTGATGGCAAGCTAAGCAACAAAAAATGGGCGGCTATAGGTAAATGTTCATCCGATACAGCGCTAAGAGACATCACCGACTTAGTCGCTCGCGGTGTATTGCAACGTGCAGAATCAGCAGGACGAAGTACAAGCTACCTTTTAAAATCGGCATAAGCCAGCTTATGGCCTGTAGAAGCGCTAGCGCGAATAGAAATGTTTTTTTGCCACAATTGCATTCGCGGCGAGGCGCCGCTCCTACGTAAATCCAGACAAAGCAACTTAGTGCTTAGGGCTGACCTGCCAGATGTGTTTCGCGTAATCGCCTATGGCCCTGTCGCTGGAGAATTTAGCCATGTTGGCCACATTTAAAATCGCCATGCGCGTCCACTCGTCCGGCTTTTGATACAACTGCCCGACACGGTCTTGGGTTTCAATGTAGCTGGCGTAATCGGCTAACAACAAATACTGGTCGCCGTTGTTGAGTAAATTGTCCACCACAGCTTGGTAGCGATGGGGTTCTTCCACCGAAAAGAAGCCGCCCGATATCATGTCCAGCACCTGTTTCAATTCGGCATTGGCCTCGTAATAATCACGCGGGTTGTAGCCATTGGCCTTGGTCTGCGCCACTTGCGGCGTGGTTAAACCAAAGATAAAGATGTTGTCCAAGCCCACTTCTTCCATGATCTCCACGTTGGCGCCATCCAAGGTGCCTATGGTAAGCGCCCCGTTCAAGGCCATTTTCATGTTGCCGGTGCCGCTGGCTTCGGTGCCGGCCGTGGAGATCTGCTCAGACAAATCGCTGCCTGGGAATAGAATTTCCGCCGCCGACACTTCGTAGTTGGGGTAATACACTACTTTGAGTTGGTCGCCCACCGCCACGTCTTCGTTAACGATGGCTGCCACGTCATTAATCAAACGGATGATCTGTTTGGCCATCCAATAGCCCGGCGCCGCTTTGCCTCCAAAAATAATGGTGCGCGGCGTGATGCCTTTTTCACCGCGGCGCAGGCGGTTGTACAAGGTGATGACGTGCAAGACATTGAGCAACTGGCGCTTGTATTCGTGTATGCGTTTAATTTGCACATCGAACAAACTGTTTACATTGAGCTTGATGCCGGTTTTTTGCTCTATCTTGTCAGCCAAGCGCAATTTGTTGGCCAACTTCACTTTGGCAAAGGCAGCGCGGAAATCGGCATCATCGGCCAAAGGCGTGATTTTTTTGATTTGCGTGAGGTCTTTTTTAAACCCAGCACCTATGGCTTTCTCGATCAAAGCGGTTAAGCCTGGGTTGGCTTGATTGAGCCAACGACGCGGGGTAATGCCATTGGTTACATTGGTCATTTTGCCCGGGTAAATTTTATCGAAATCGGCAAACAAATGCTGCTTCAACAACTCGCTGTGCAAGGCGGCCACGCCGTTTACCGTGTGGCTACCGACCACCGCCAAGTGCGCCATGCGCACCCGTCGACCGTGGCTTTCATCGATGATGGAGACGCGGCGCAACAAGTCGGCGTCGCCGGGGAAATGGTGGTTAACCGTATGCAAGAATTCGTGGTTAATTTTGTAAATGATTTCCAAATGGCGCGGCAGCAAGCGGCCGAACAAGTCCACCGACCACGTTTCCAGCGCTTCTGGCATCAGCGTGTGGTTGGTGTATGCAAAAATCTTCACCACCAAACCCCATGCCAAATCCCAAGCCAA
>SXVG01000025.1 GCA_005791685.1 Methylotenera sp.
CAGATGACGGTCGTTGATGTATTTGGCTGACAATTCGGCCGCGGTGGTCAATGCGCTGCTGGCATACTTGACCTGATGGTGCGCTTCAAAGCGCGATTTTAAGCCTTTTAAAATTTCTATGGTTTCCGCCACGCTGGGTTCCGCCACATCAATTTTTTGGAAACGACGGCTTAAGGCATGGTCTTTTTCAAACACGCCACGGTACTCTTGGTAGGTGGTGGCGCCTATGCATTTTAGCGTGCCGTTGGATAAAGCTGGTTTTAATAAATTGCTGGCGTCCAAGCTGCCGCCGCTGGCCGAACCTGCGCCTATCAGGGTGTGAATTTCATCGATGAATAAAATGGCGTCTGGGTTTTCGGCCAATTGTTTCATGACCGCTTTTAAGCGTTGCTCAAAGTCGCCACGGTATTTGGTGCCGGCCAGTAAGGCGCCTAAGTCCAGTGAATAGACCGTGGCATTGGCCAATACCTCGGGGATGTCTTTTTCCACAATGCGACGGGCCAAACCCTCGGCGATGGCGGTTTTAACGACGCCGGCCTCGCCTACTAATAAGGGGTTGTTTTTACGGCGACGGCACAAGGTTTGCACCACTCTTTCTAATTCCGGACCACGACCAATTAAGGGATCAATTTTGCCAGCAGCAACTTGGGCGTTTAGGTTGAGCGTGTAATTTTCTAAGGCGCCGTTTGGTGGCGCTTCCGTTTCATGCGCTTGCTCTGCGCCCTCTGTTTTGGCCGTCTCGGCAATTTTTGACACCCCGTGTGAGATGAAGTTGACCACGTCTAAACGGGTCACGCCTTGCTGGTTCAAGAAAAACACCGCGTGCGATTCTTTTTCACCAAAAATGGCCACCAGCACATTGGCACCGGTTACTTCTTTTTTGCCTGACGATTGCACGTGTAACATGGCGCGCTGAATCACCCGTTGAAAGCCCAGGGTGGGCTGCGTGTCGACTTCCTCTTGACCATCTACGATGGGCGTGTGCTCGTCTATGTATTGATGGAGTTCGCCGCGCAGTATTTCTAATTTTGCCCCACAGGCGCGCATCACTTCGGCCGCCGTTGGGTTGTCTATCATGGCCAACAGCAAGTGTTCAACGGTAATGAGCTCATGACGCTTTTGCCTGGCGTCCATAAACGCCATGTGTAGGCTAACTTCTAATTCTTGAGCAATCATGGTGGTCCTTGGGCTTTATTAAGGGTGCGGCAAATTCAGGTTTAAACAGGTTCGGTAATGCATTGCAATGGGTGCTGCGCTTGTTTGGCTAGGCTTAGCACCTGCTGCATTTTTGTTTCGGCGATGTCTTGTGGGTATAAGCCACACAATCCCACGCCTTCAGTATGCACTTGCAGCATAATGTTGGTGGCCTGTTCGCGGCTCTTGTTAAAAAATTGCGTGATGCAGTCCACCACAAATTCCATGGGCGTGTAGTCGTCATTTAAAAGCAAAACCTTGAACAGGGGAGGCAATTTTGTTTTTGCGGGTTTGGCTTTAACGACCGTGCTGTTAGCGTAGTCTGTCATAGGCTTTCATTTTGAGCCAAGCGCTAAAAAATTCAAGTCTAATTTAAGCGCTTTAGGCTTAAATAGGCATTTAATTGGCCAAGCTAAAAGATCAGCGCTAGTTAGGGGAAAATTTTAACGCTTTTAACGATGCGATCTTGTGTTTGCACGATTTCTAAGACGTGTCTGCCGACCTTGAAGCTGGTGTTGGATTCTGGAATGTCTTCAAAATGTTCGATAATCAGACCGTTCAGCGTGCGTGGCCCATCCAGTGGAAAATCGAGCTGCAGTTTTTTATTCAGGTCGCGCAAACTGCTGCTGCCATCGACCAGCCAACTGCCATCGGGCTCTTGTTTGTAGCCGCCTAGTTTAGATGGTGATTGGGTGGTGAAGTCGCCTATCATTTCTTCCAAAATGTCTTCCAAGGTCACCAAGCCTTTAAATTCACCGTATTCATCCACCACCAGCGCCACGCGTTGTTTTTTCTCTTGAAATTGCTGAATTTGCGTATAAAGCGGTGTGCCAGAAGGGATGAAGTAAGGCTCACTGATGGCTTCCTGTAAGGCGGTTTTGTCCAGCGGGTTGCCATCGTGGTGGGCGCGCAATTGCGACATGATTTTACGCAGGTGCAAAATGCCTATCATTTCTTCGTGCTCGCCCTGATGGACCGGCAGGCGGGTATGCTGACTGTTGGCAATTTTCTGCAAAATGTCCTCAAGCGGCTCATCCAAATCGATGGCTTCCACCAAGGTGTGAGCGGTCATGACATCATCCACCGTGATTTTTTCTAACTCAAACAAATTCAATAAAATAGACCGGTGTTTTTTGGGCATAAAATGCCCGGCATCGGTGACGATGCTGCGCAATTCATCCATGCTTAAGGATTGCGTGTTCTCTTCAAAATTCACGCGTATTTTTAACAGGCGCAGCAGACCGCCAACGAATAGGTTGATAAACCAAACGGCAGGGTATAAAACCTTAAGCAGGGGGTAGAGTAAATAGCTGCAAAAAATCCCCAGTTTTTCTGGGTAAGCGGCGGCGATGACTTTGGGTGAAATTTCACTAAAGACCAAAATGGCAAACGTAACGGCCAAGGTGCCGGCCATCAACACCCATTCACCTTCGCCAAACAATTCGACGATGATGACCGTTACCAGCGTCGCGGAAGCGGCGTTAGCAAAGTTGTTGCACAGCAAAATAACGCCGAGTAATTTATCGGTTTTAGCCAGCAGCTTACTGGCTAGGCGCGCGCCACGATGGCCTTGTTTGACCAGATGCCTCAAACGGTAACGATTGAGTGACATGAGGCTGGTTTCGGCGATAGAAAAAAAACCAGAAATGAGCAGTAAAAGCAGCAAAATGCCTAACTGCCAAGAAATAGGGATATTGTCCAATGCGGCTTATTAAGTGGTTAAGGTTATGGTGAGTGTATACGGGTGTGTGGGTAATAATCAAGTGCGCTTGTTATGTCGCGCACTTGATGAGGGAGGTGTTTTAAAAATACTTAAGCAAAATCCGCAGGGGACGGTTCGGCCACGCTTGGTTTTTGCCGAGCTTTGCTAGGTTCTTCTTTTTTCTCCACGTCGCCTATTAGGTTGGCGCGATTCACGCCCAGCCACATGGCAATCGGGCAGGCGACCAATACCGAAGAATAAATACCAAATAAAATACCGATGGTGAGCGCCAACGCAAAGTTGTGCAGCACTTCGCCGCCAAACAACAGCATGGAGCCAACCATGGTTTGGGTCATGGTATGGGTGATGATGGTGCGTGACATGGTGCGGGTAATGGCGTTGTCTATCACTTGCACCACATTGGCTTTACGCATCTTACGGAAGTTTTCTCGTACACGGTCAAATACCACCACGGATTCGTTCACGGAATAGCCTAGCACTGCCAGAATGGCGGCCAGCACGGTCAGATTGAATTCCCATTGAAAGAAAGCAAAGAAGCCTAAAATAATCACCACGTCGTGCATATTGGCGATAATGGCCGCCACGGCAAAGCGCCATTCGAACCTCAGCCATAGGTATAAGACTATGCCTAAGCTGACAAAAAACAGCGCTAAGCCACCGTTTTCATACAATTCGTCACCGACTTGCGCGCCTACCGATTCCACGCGACGCACTTCTGCTTGAGGATAGGCGGCCACCAAGGCTGTTTTGACTTGCTCGGAAAGTTGCGAGACGGATAAGCCGGCTTTGATGGGTAAGCGTATCAACACGTCGTGACTGGAGCCGAAATTTTGCACGGTGGCTTCTTTTAGGCCTATGCTGTCCACCGCCTTGCGCACGTTTTCCAAGTTAGCCGCTTGCGGGTAGTTGACTTCCATGACGGTGCCGCCAGTAAAGTCCACGCCAAAATTTAAACCACGGCTGGCTAGAAAAAATACCGCCAAGATAAACGTCAGCAATGAGATGGTGGTCGTTAAACGACCGTAACTCATAAAGGGGATATCATTTTTGATTCTAAATAATTCCATAATTGTGTACTCTAAATAATTAAGTGTTGAGCTTAAGCTCGGTAAATTTGGCCGATAGACAATTGGCTTAATTTGCGACGGTAACCGTAGATGAAATTCACCATGGCGCGCGATACCAAGACCGCGCTGAACATGGAGGTTAAGATGCCCAATACGTGCACCACGGCAAAGCCTTTAATCGGGCCGGTGCCAAACATAAATAAGGCCAAACCGGCAATCAAGGTGGTGACGTTGGAGTCTAGAATGGTGTCCCAGGCCCGGTCGTAACCCGCATGTATGCTGGCTTGTGGCGTGTTGCCATTGCGCAATTCTTCACGCACCCGCTCGTTAATCAAGACGTTGGCATCAATCGCCATGCCGAGCGCTAAGGCGATCGCGGCCAAGCCTGGCAAGGTTAGGGTCGCTTGTAACATGGAAAGAATAGCCACCAGCAACAGCAAATTGATGGCCAAGGCGGCTACCGACACCGCACCAAACGCCATGTAATACACCATCATCATGGCGGCGATGGCGGCAAAGCCCCACAGGGTGGAGTGGATGCCGCGGTTGATGTTGTCTTGACCCATGCTGGGGCCCACCGTGCGTTCTTCTATAATGTCCATGGGGGCGGCCAGCGCGCCGGCACGTAGCAGCAATGAAATGTCGGTGGCTTCTTGGGTATTGGCCATGCCGGAAATCTGCACGCGACCGCCGCCAATTTCTTCGTTGATGGTGGGCGCCGTGATAACCTCGGTGCTGCCTTTTTCTATCAACAAGATGGCCAAGCGTTTGCCGACATTTTCCCGTGTTACTTGTTGGAAAATTCTCGCGCCACGGGCATCCAAGGTGACGTTGACAGTATTTCGGCCGGATTGGCTGTCTATGCCGGGGCCCGCGTCGGTAATGTAGTCACCGGTTAAGGCCACGTTCTTTTTAACCAAAATGGTACGGCCGTCACGGTCTTTAAAAGCTTCGTCGCCCAAGGGCGCTTGGCCTTTTTCGGCTTTCTCTAGGGTGGCCATGTCATTTTTTTCTTCGTCCACCAAGCGTATTTCCAAGGTGGCGGTACGGCCTAGTATGTCTTTGGCTTTAGCCGTGTCTTGCACGCCAGGCAGTTGTACGACCACGCGGTCGGCGCCTTGTTGCTGAATAATCGGTTCGGCCACGCCCAGCTCGTTAATGCGATTGTGCAGGGTTTGGATATTTTGCTTGATGGCAAAATCTTGTATGCGTTTTTGTTCGACTAAATTAAGCGAAGCTTTTAATGTGCGCTCCGTGCCATTGGACGACTCGGTCAAGGTGAGGTTGGGGTATTCTTTAGCCAATATGGTTTTGGCTTTGATTAATTCGGCTTCGTCATTGAAATTGATTTGCACCGTTTCACCTTCACGGCTGACCCCCACATAAGAAATGCGCTCTTTACGCAAGGCGATTCTAAAATCGCCAACAAAGCGTTCGGCGGCCTTGCTTAATGCGGCTTTCATGTCCACTTGCAATAAGAAATGCACGCCACCGCGTAAATCCAAACCCAAATACATGGGCTTGGCACCGACGCTGCGTAGCCAATCCGGTGAACGCGACAGCAAATTAAGGGCCACCGTGTAATCCTTGCCTAGGTTTGCTTGCAACACGTCTTTGGCTTTGATCTGTGTGTCGGTATTGGCAAAGCGTGCTTTGACCCCACGGGCATCCAGGTAGACGCCTTCGTAGGCGATGTTTTGTTGCTGAAACAGCGTCTCCACTTGCCCCAGTAGCGCCGCATCCAGTTTCGTGGTGCTTTTGGCTGGGGTGATTTGTACCGCCGGCGATTCCCCAAAGAAGTTAGGGATGGTGTAAACCAAGCCTATCAATATCAGGATAGCAATGAAAATGTTTTTCCACAGAGGATAGCGGTTCATGGTCTGGCTCTAGTCAATAAGGGGTGGGTAAGTGGAATTTACAAGCTCTTTATGGTGCCTTTGGGTAGGGCGCTTTGCACCGCTTGTTTTTGCACGGTAATTTCTGTGTTGGGGGCAATTTCCACGCTGACGAAGGCGTCGCTGACTTTGTTGATTTTGCCAACGATGCCACCGCTGGTAATCACTTCGTCGCCTTTTTGCAAGGCGGCTATCATGGCGCGTTGTTCTTTAGCCGCTTTCATTTGTGGTCGTATGATCATGAAGAAAAATAAGACAAAAATGACGATAAGCGGCAAGAAGCTCATTAAATCATTGCCTGGAGTGGCGCCTGCGGCGTATGCATTGGAAATAAACACAATAATTACCTCTTTAAAGATGACGGGGTTACAAAAAATTTAGCATCGGATTTTAACACAGACTGCCAGTAATTGCTGACGACTTGCGTTAGCTTAAGGTCGCGCGTTTGCTGGCAAACTGACGCTTAAATGCCTCAAATTCGCCGGCGGCAATGGCACTACGCATGCCGGCCATCAACACTTGGTAATAATGCAGGTTGTGTATGGTGTTTAAACGTGAGCCTAAAATTTCGCCGACTTTATGCAAATGGTGTAAATAGGCACGGCTAAAATTTTGGCAGGTGTAGCAACTGCAATCGGCATCCAGTGGCCGGGTGTCGGTTTTATAGCCGGCATTCTTAATTTTAAGGTCGCCGTATTGGGTGAATAGCCAACCGTTGCGGGCATTGCGGGTAGGCATGACGCAGTCAAACATGTCTATGCCTTGGCTGACCGCGGCCACCAAATCTTCCGGCGTGCCCACGCCCATCAAATAGCGTGGTTTGTCCGCCGGCATTTTGGGCGCAGTATGGGCCAGTATGCGCAACATGTCTTCCTTGGGTTCGCCCACCGACAAACCGCCTATGGCGTAGCCGTCAAAGTCGATGTCGCTTAAGCCGGCCAAGGATACGTCGCGCAAGTCTTCGTACATGCCGCCTTGGATGATGCCAAATAAGGCATTGCTGTTGCCTTGGTGCGCGGCTTTGCTGCGTTTGGCCCAGCGCAAGGACAGTTGCATGGAGTCCTCTGCTTGCTTGACGGTGGCCGGGTAGGGCGTGCATTCATCGAATATCATGACGATGTCGGCATTCAACACTTTTTGGATGCGCATCGATTCTTCAGGGGTTAAAAAGCAGCTGTCACCGTTGATGGGGGAGCGAAATTTGACGCCTTCTTCACTGATTTTACGCAAAGCGCCTAAGCTCCACACTTGAAAGCCACCGGAATCGGTCAATATGGGGCCGTCCCAGCCCATAAATTGGTGCAAGCCACCGTGTGCGGCTATCACGTCCAAGCCCGGTCGTAGCCACAAGTGAAAGGTATTGCCCAACACGATGTGCGCGTCGATTTCTTTCAGCTCCAAAGGGGACATGGCTTTGACCGTGCCGTAGGTGCCCACCGGCATAAACGCTGGGGTTTGCACCTCGCCATGCGCTAGCGTTAAGGTGCCACGACGAGCTAGGCCGTCTTGTTTGTGTAAGGTAAATTGCATGCGGGCTAGGATTTAAATTGATAAAAGTTAGTTTAACTGTAGGCCGCGATAGTATCACAAGCCATCGCACAAAGAGTGTTTGCCTGCGCGATGGCTGGGCTTAAAACACCTCACTAATTCTGTTTTATCCAGTCAGGGTTTGTTATACTTGAGCCCTGTTAATTAACGATGGTTGCGCTGCATGATGGAAGCTAACGAGCAAATTAAACCGCCAGAAAAAGCCAGGCGACGTGGCGTCAGTGGCGCCAGCTTAGGCGCGCGCGGCATCTATTTGCTGCCTAATTTATTCACCTCGGCCTCGCTGTTTGCCGGCTTCTTTGCCATTGTGCAAGCCATGAACGGCCATTTTGAACAAGCGGCCATGGCCATTTTTATTGCCATGGTGTTGGATGGGCTAGATGGCCGTGTGGCCCGTATGACCAATACCCAAAGCGCGTTTGGGGCGGAATACGACAGCTTGTCTGACATGGTTTCGTTTGGCGTGGCGCCGGCGTTGATACTGTATGTATGGGCTTTGAAGCCTTTAGGTAAATTAGGTTGGTTGGCGGCCTTTTTGTATTGCGCTTGCGCGGCCTTGCGCTTGGCTAGGTTCAATACCAAATTAGACGATGAGCATCAGGATAAGCGCTATTTCCAAGGTTTGCCCAGCCCAGGTGCGGCGGCCTTGTTGGCTGGTTTTGTGTGGGTTTCTTACGAGTACGGGGTCAGTGGCCGCGATGTGTTTTTTGGCATCTTGCAATGGAAATGGATGGCTTGGGGTTTGACCGTGTTTGCCGGCGCCTCCATGGTTTCGGATTTACGCTACTACAGCGGTAAAGACATCAACTTAAAACGCAGCGTACCGTTTTTTGTCATCTTAGTCATTATGCTGCTCATGGTCTTGGTGTCTTACAGTCCGCCGGAAGTGCTGTTCTTTCTGATGGCCGCTTACGCACTTTCGGGATACGTACTTTGGCTGCGCGATAAGATAAAAAAATAAGCGTAACAGGCCTTATCGGGCACGCTTAACACGCACCCAAACCAGTATAAACGGCAGCGCTTTGCAGGATAAAAATGCAAGCAGATGCTATTATTTGAACTCATGAACCCAGGCTTGAAACTGGCATAGTTTAGTGAAAGATTAAACCGAATAAAATTAGGAAGCTGTGATGAAACAGGGCAATAAACCACAAGATCAAATTATTATTTTTGACACCACTTTGCGCGATGGCGAACAAAGTCCGGGTGCGGCGATGACCAAGGAAGAAAAAATCCGTATTGCCCGTCAATTAGAAAAATTAGGCGTGAATGTCATCGAAGCTGGCTTTGCCGCGGCCAGCCCCGGTGATTTTGATGCCATCTCTGAAATTGCCAAAATCATTAAGCACTCCACCGTATGTTCATTGGCACGGGCCAGTGAGAACGACGTGCGCCGTGCCGGTGAAGCGATTAAGCATGCCGCCAGCGGCCGCATCCACACTTTTATCGCTACCAGCAAAATCCACATGGAAAATAAATTGCGCATGAGCGAAGACCAGGTGGTTGAGCGTGCGGTGCAAGCGGTTAAATGGGCCTTAGAATACACCAAAGACGTGGAATTTTCCGCCGAAGATGCGGTGCGCTCAGACATGGATTTTTTGGTGCGGGTATTTGATGCGGTGATCGCCGCCGGTGCTACCACCATAAACGTGCCCGATACCGTCGGTTATTCCATCCCAGCGCCTTGGGGCGAGCGCATGCGTGAGTTAATCGCGCGGGTGCAGGGCAGCGATAAAGTGGTGTGGTCTACCCATTGCCATAATGACTTAGGCATGGCGGTGGCCAACTCATTGGCGGCGGTAATGGGCGGCGCACGGCAAGTGGAATGCACCATTAACGGCTTGGGCGAGCGCGCTGGCAACGCCAGTTTGGAAGAGGTGGTGATGGCATTGCGCACCCGTCGTGACGTGTTTAATCTTGAAACCCGCATCGATGCCACGCAAATTGTGCCCACCAGCAAATTGGTGTCGACCATTACCGGCTACCCGGTGCAACCGAATAAAGCCATCGTCGGCGCCAATGCCTTTGCGCATGAATCGGGCATACACCAAGACGGCGTATTAAAGCACAGAGAGACCTATGAAATCATGCGCGCCGAAGACGTGGGCTGGGGGGCGAACAAATTGACCTTGGGTAAATTGTCCGGTCGCAATGCCTTCAGAACACGTTTAAAAGAATTGGGCATAGAGTTGGCCACGGAAGATTTGTTGAACGCCGCCTTTGCCCGCTTTAAAGACTTGGCCGATAAGAAATCGGAAATTTTTGATGAAGACTTGCATGCCTTGGTCAGCGATGAGTTTTTGTCGGTGGCCACCGAGCATTTTAAATTGGTCTATTTGCAGGTGGCCTCGGTCACCGGTGAAGTGCCGCACGCCAGCATCACCTTGTCCGAAAACGGTCAGGAAAAACGTGCTGAAGCCAGCGGTGGTGGGCCGGTGGATGCTGCTTTCAAGGCCATAGAAAGCATTGCGCAAAGCGCCGCCGAATTGCAATTGTATTCGGTGAATAACATCACCAGTGGCACCGATGCGCAAGGCGAAGTGACGGTACGTTTATCCAAAGGCGGTCGCATTGTGAATGGGCAAGGCGCCGACACCGATATCGTGGTGGCGTCGGTGAAAGCCTATTTAAATGCGCTCAATAAAATACAGTCTAAGTCCGAGCGGGCTCATCCGCAGGTTTAGTCTTGCCAGCAGCGGGCTTTTGCTCGCGCTGGCTGATAAGCTCCTAGCATGCACATTAAGAATCAAACCCTGCTAATAGGCTTGTGCCTGCTTTGCACCTACTTTATTTGGGGGTCCACCTACCTTGCCATACGCTTTGGCATAGAAAGCTTCCCACCGTTTTTGCTGGCCGGCACCCGTTTTACCGTGGCCGGCTTGATTTTGTATGCGATTATGCGCAGCTTAGGCGCCCCCCATCCTAGTCGGCAACAGTGGTTGGGGGCAACGGCCGTGGGCATATTGTTGCCGGCTTTTGGCAATGGCACGGTGTGTTATGTGCAGCAAACCGTGTCATCCAGTGTGGCGGCGCTAGCGATAGCCACTGCGCCAATTTGGATGGCCATTTTCTCTGCTATTTGGGGGCATAAGATCACGGCCAAAGAATGGCTGGGTATAGGCATAGGCTTGCTGGGTATAGTGCTGTTAAATTTGGGGGGCAGCTTGCATGGCAACCTAGTCAGTGCGCTGTTATTAATTTTTGCCGCTGCCGCTTGGTCATTTGGCTCGGTGTGGGGTAAGCACTTGGCGATGCCAGCCGGTTTAATGGCCAGCAGTGCGCAAATGTTAGCCGGCGGTGCGGCCTTGTTAATCGTCAGCGCCATGCAAGGCGAAAGCTGGCCACAGCAGATTAGTGGCAAATCCTGGGGCGCCTTGCTGTTCTTGGTGGTGCTGGGTTCTTTGGTCGCCTACAGCGCCTACCAGTATTTACTTAAAACCGTGCGACCGTTGGTGGCCAGCAGCAACACCTTTGTCAACCCAGTGGTGGCATTTGCCTTGGGCGTGTATTTTGCTAACGAGCACGTGACCGGCATAGAATTAATCGCGCTGGCGGTGATATTGCTAGGCGTATTTTTGGTGTTATCGGTGCCCAACAAAGATGTATAAATTCAACTTGTAAAGACTTAGACCATGAAACAAAACCTTGCCCTGTTTGATTTAGATAACACCTTGCTGTCTGGCGACAGTGATTACAACTGGAGCTTGTTCTTAATTAAGCAAGGTTTGCTCGATGCAAAAACCCACCATGCACGCAACGAACAGTTTTATTTGGATTACAAAAACGGCAATTTGGACATTTATAAATTCCTGGAATTTCAATTAAAGCCTTTGTCCGAACACACGCTGGACGATTTAAACCGTTTGCATGCGCAATACATGGACAGCGTCATACGGCCCATGATGAGCAGAAAAGCCCAGGACTTGGTGGATCAACATAAAGCCCAGGGCGATTTGTGTTTGGTGATTACCGCGACCAACAGTTTTGTCACGCGGCCGATCGCGCTTGCCTACGGCATAGAGCATTTAATCGGCACCGATCCAGAAATGCTTAATGGCCGCTATACCGGTGGGGTGGCTGGGGTGCCTAGTTTTCAAGCCGGCAAGGTGACGCGTTTAAACCAGTGGTTGGCCGAGCGTGGTCAGCAATTGACGGATTTTGCCGTGAGTTATTTTTACAGCGATTCGCATAATGATTTGGCTTTGATGAAGCTGGTGACTAACCCGGTGGCAGTGGATGCCGACGCCACCTTGACGGTTTACGCCGCGCAACACGCTTGGCCACACATCAGCTTACGCGATGCGTGATGGACTTATCTGCCCAACATGACTTGCAAGATGAATTTGCTGCCTAGGTAGGCCAAGAGCAACAGCACGAAGCCTGCCAGTGTCCAGCGTATCGCCTTGATGCCACGCCAGCCGTAGCGCACCCGACCAAACAGCAGGGCAGCGTAGATAAACCAGCTGGCAATGGAAAACACCGATTTGTGATTAAATTGCAGCGCTAGTCCAAAAATGGCTTCAGAAAACAGCATGCCGCTTAACAGCGTGATGGTCAGCAAAATAAAGCCCAGCCCTATGATCTGAAATAGCAGGGCTTCCATCACCATTAAAGGGGGGAAGCTGGGCAATTTAATGAAGTTGGTTTTGTTGTGCAGGCTGCGTTCAGCAAACACCATTAACAGCGCGTGCAAGGTGGCAAAGGTAAATAAGCTGTAGGCCAACAAGGCAATGGCAATGTGCGCCAAGAATAAAGGCGACTCGCCGTTAGGCACGGCGTGATTGACCGCGGTGTAGGCCGGCAACACGGCAAAAATAGCCGCTTGCGGCAGGATGAATGCTTGCAAGCCGGCTAGGTTGTGCTTGCGGTCAGCCCAGCCGTAAATCAACACGGTTAACCAAGCAATCACGGACAAGACATTAAAAAAGCCTAAATTAAGGCCGTGGGCAAAGCTTACTTGGTATAACAGCCAAGCATGGATGATTAAGCCCAATGCCAACAGGCTGGTGCGTAAGCGCGCCTGTGGTGCTGTGTTAGTGGGTTGAGCGCTAAAGCGAAAATTGCTGGCCACCGCCAGGTAAATTAAGCCCAGCGCCAAATAAGGAATAAATTTTTGTAAGGTATCCATCATGCCGTCATTATGGCGCAAATATGCGGTAAATATAATAGCTTGATGTAAAATCGCATACTAAATAACCCGTAAGAGTAAACCATGCTAGAAAATCTCACCGATCGCCTACAAGGCGTCATAAAAAATTTACGTGGCCAAGCTAGGCTAAGCGAAGACAACATCAGCGACGCCATGCGTGAAGTGCGCATGGCTTTGCTGGAAGCCGACGTGGCCTTGCCGGTAGTGAAAGACTTTATCGTGCAGGTGAAACAGCGTGCGCAGGGTCAGGACGTGTTGCAAAGCCTCACGCCTGGGCAAGCCGTCATACAAGTGGTGCACGATGAATTGACCGCCTTGATGGGTAAGGCCAATGTGCCATTGAATTTAGCCGCGGTGGCGCCAGCCATTATTTTGATGGCCGGTTTGCAAGGGTCAGGTAAAACCACCACCTCGGCTAAGTTGGCTAAATTATTAAAAGAGCAGAAAAAGAAAGTCTTGCTGGCCAGTGCCGACGTGTATAGGCCGGCGGCGATTGCCCAATTAAAAACCTTGGCTCAGCAATTGGAGGTCGATTGCTTTGACAGCAACGCCAGCCAAAAACCGCTGGACATTGCCCGCGCTACTTTGGATTTTGCTAAGCGCGGTTATTACGATGTGATTATTTTCGATACGGCCGGCCGTTTAGGCATAGACCAAGCGATGATGGCCGAGATCCAAGCCCTGCACGCGCTGCTCAATCCCATTGAAACCTTGTTTGTGGTCGATGCCATGCAAGGCCAAGACGCGGTCAATACCGCCAAGGCTTTTGGCGATGCCTTGCCCTTAACCGGCGTGGTGCTGACCAAGTTAGACGGTGACTCACGCGGTGGCGCAGCTTTATCGGTACGCCATGTCACTGGCAAACCGATTAAATTCGTAGGCGTTAGCGAAAAAGTAGACGGCCTCGAGCCTTTCCATCCTGAGCGCATGGCCTCGCGTATTTTGGGCATGGGTGACGTGCTGAGCTTGATAGAGCAAGCGCATAAAAATGTCGATGTGGCGGCCGCGCAAAAGCTGGCGGATAAAGTCAAAGCCGGTAAAAACTTTGACCTAGACGATTTCAAAATGCAGATGTCGCAAATGCGCAAAATGGGTGGCATGGGCGCCTTGATGGATAAAATGCCCAGTCAAATGGCCGGCATGGCGGCTAAGATGGACCCCAACGATGCCGACAAGGCCGTGCGTCGCATAGAAGGCATTATCAACAGCATGACGCCATTAGAACGGCGCAAACCAGAACTGATTAAAGCCACGCGCAAAAAACGCATAGCCGACGGCAGTGGCGTGCAAGTGCAAGAAGTAAATCGTTTGCTTAAGCAGTTCGAAGACACGCAAAAAATGATGAAAATGTTTGCCAAAGGCGGCATGGCCAAAATGATGCGCAGCATGGGCAATATGATGGGTGGCAAAATGCCCGGCATGCGCTAAGGGCTAAATGGCGAGTTTGTAAGGGGTGGGCATTAGCCCAATGCCAGAATAGAAAAACTTCATATATTTGTCAGTTATCCGTTGACCTATCCTAGAGTTTCTAGCATAATTGCGCCCTTTCGTGAGTGATGCACATCATTCGATGGAATAAAGAAATACCCATACTTCAATGGGGCGTGAGCTCAGCTGGTAGAGCAGCGGACTTTTAATCCGTTTGTCGTGGGTTCGATCCCCGCACGCCCTACCAAATTCGGTAGTAGAAATAAAAGGTTGCGTGAAAACGCAGCCTTTTTTTCGTCCAAAATTTCAATGCATACCTGATGTGCGGTTTTTTAGTGTCAATTCTTTTGACGGTGAGTCTGTCCGGATTCACGACAATTCGGAATTTGGTTGAATTACCACTGATCCCAAAGCTTTCCTCAAGCTGATACTTGACTAATTGGCGGAAACTAGCGCGATCTTTTGTTTGGAGCGTAGCTTTACTGAATGCGCTTCGATGCCAACATTTAAACGTGTGCGTACCGCACCAAAAATAGCCGCTAGATTGTCCATGCTTGGATTGCCTTTTTGTGAAAGCATTCTATGTAGGCTTTTACTTGGTTTCTCTGTTTTTTGAGCAAGCTCTTCAAAACCAATTGTCGCGTTCACTAAGTCTCTAAGGATTAGTCGAGCAGTCTCAGTCTCATTGTTTAAGAATAATGTTGCTGCTTCGTCTAATAACGCTTGAGCAAATTGTGCATCGCGATTAACTCGCTCTACGATAGTATCTTTAAAATCTCTTGTAAGTGCCATTGCATCTCTCCGTGTCTTGTCTTGTGTAATTCAACTACTTTTATTTCTGTTTTTTTCTGGCTTTGTATTCAGCGTGTAATTCTTTAGCTCGGTCGATATCTTTTTGTTGTTTTTTCTTTGTTCCACCGCCAAACAAAATGATGAGCTTATCCCCATCTTTAGCTAGATAGATCCGATATCCTGGCCCCCAGTCAAGAACGTACTCACCAATTCCATCAAACCATTTGATATTGGAAGTATTGCCAAGCTCCAGCCTTGCAACCACTACAGTGATCTTAACCGCGGCCTGTGCATCTAAGTCGTCAAACCAATCTTTATAAGGATTGGTTCCGTCTTCTCGGATATATTCTTTAACGTTGATTGCCATGAGTTTATAGTAAATTATATGTTACTATTATGTCAACGGAAAAGTGACTTTTTTGATGACACCAGGCAATTAGTGAAAATTGCGTTTTGGGCATTAAATTGCCTGTCTCTGATGTGAGCAATTTGCAAATTTGGATTCAACGGTTGATAGAAACTTCTTGTTTGTGGCATCCTGATTTCTCGGAATGGGATCATCTAAAGAATTGCCATTTGGCAATTTAATGCATCTTGTTTTTTAAAGAAGATGCTATATACTCATGCCATATAGAAGTTATATTTATGGGGAACATAATGGCAACAGGCACCGTTTTTATTAATAACCGCACGCAGGCGGTAAGATTGCCTGCGGAAGTGAGATTGCCAGAGGGCGTTAAAAAGGTTCAAGTAAGGGCGCTTGGGCGAGATCGTATTATTTCGCCGCTTACTGAGGCTTGGACTAGTTTTTTTGTGGCTGATACTGAGTTGGTGGCAACGGAGGACTTTATGGAAACGCGCGCCACGCAAGAGCAGTCTGCTAGAGAGGCGCTCTAAGTGATTAAGTATTTACTGGATACCAATATGGTGATTTACGTCATTAAGCGTCGTCCGGTAGCGGTCATGGAAGTCTTTAACCAGAATGCTAGCCGCATGGCGATTTCGGTTATCACTTTGTCTGAGTTGTTGCATGGGACAGAAAAAAGCAGTTTTCCAGAAAAGAACTTGAGCGTTGTTGAAGACTTTTGCAGCCGCTTGGAGGTGTTAAATTACACTGCCAAAGCTGCCCAGCATTATGGATCTATTCGATCTGGATTGGAAAAGATGGGTCAGCCTATAGGGGTTAACGATTTGCATATTGCGGCGCATGCCAGAAGCGAAGGTTTGATTTTGGTGACGAATAACGAACGCGAGTTTAAAAAAGTGCCGGCATTGCAAATTGAAAATTGGATAGCCGCTACATAGTATCGTAAAAACTTTTGCAGCTTTTGCCGCGGTTCAATCCATACCAATTTTAAGGTATTGTGAGTTTATGGTTTGATTACGGCGCCCTCAAATTTGAGCGCGCCTGTTATATAGGACATGGGATAGTGAAGATTGCGTTATGGGCTTTTCCGCGTGTGTTTTAGCAGACGAGGCTGGCTTATTTCGCTATACTGACGGCTGTTAATTTAACCTTTAATTGATGGGGTGTTAGCTCAGTTGGTAGAGCAGCG
>SXVG01000026.1 GCA_005791685.1 Methylotenera sp.
CGCGCGCCTATGAAGCAGTTGTCGCCAATGATGGTCGGACCGGCTTGCACGGGTTCCAATACGCCGCCTATGCCGACGCCACCGCTTAAGTGCACGTTTTTACCAATTTGTGCGCATGAGCCCACCGTAGCCCAAGCATCCACCATGCTGCCTTCGCCCACGTAGGCGCCGATGTTAACAAAAGATGGCAACAACACGGCATTTTTACCTATGTAAGAGCCGCGGCGCACCATGGAGCCTGGCGCCACGCGGTAGCCGCCGGCTTTAAAGTCATCGGCCGTGAAGTTGGCAAATTTTGGCGGTACTTTATCAAAATACTGGGTGCTGGCGCCGTCTAGCAAGACATTGTCGTCCAAGCGGAAAGACAGCAACACGGCTTTCTTTATCCATTGATGGGTTTCCCAATTTTGGCTGTTGCCTACGCGTGAAGCGACCCGTAGCGTGCCAGCATCGAGGTCGGCAATGACGCTGGCGACGGCTGCTTTTAATTCCGCGCTGGCGTTGGCTGGGTTGATGTTGGCACGGTCTTCAAAAGCGGCTTCAATGGTTTGTTGTAATTGAGTCATGGTAAGGTAAAAATAGTCCAAAATTAAATTGCGAAAGAGGCTAAATAAAGCGCAAGCGCCATTTTACCCTAATCGGCTAAGCTTAGCCTAAACTAAATCCTAGCAAAGCACGCTGGCAGGCTTTGCTAGGGGTTTAAATTTTTAATTGTGAGCCCAATTCGACCACGCGGTTAGGCGGCAATTTGAATTGGTTGGTGATGGTTTCAGCGCTTCTAAATAGGCCGATGAATATTTTTTTACGCCAAAATGCCATGCCAGGGGCGTTGCTGGCGATGAGAATTTCTTTGCCGACAAAAAACGAGGTGTCCATGGCATCCAGTGCCAAGCCTTGTTCGGTGCACAAGCTTAAATCACGCGGCAAATCCGGCTCATCTTTAAAGCCGTAGCGTACCGTCACTCGGTAAAATTCATGGGGCAGGGCTTCCACCGTGACCCGCTCTTCATTTGCAGAGTGGGGGTAATCCAAGAATTTAACCGTGAGCAAGACCATTTTTTCGTGCAACACTTTGTTGTGTTTTAAGTTGTGCAACATGGCATGCGGCACCCCGTCTAGGTTGGGGGTCATGAATATGGCCGTGCCGTTCACGCGTAACGGTGGGTGTGCGCCGACCGCTTCAATAAACGGCGTGATGGCCATGGCGTCGCTTTTAAGCATGGCATAGAGCATGTCGCGACCGGTTTTCCAAGTCAGCATCAAGGTGAAAATGACGATGCCTATAATCAAGGGCACCCAGCCGCCGTCGGGTATTTTTAATACATTGGCACTAAAGAAGGCGACATCCACTACCAAGAATAAGCTGACCAATAGGCCGGTGCGTAATTTACTCCAACCCCAAATGTGATGAAACACGATGCCGGCCAGCAAGGTGGTAATGACCATGTCGCCGGTCACGGCGAGGCCGTAAGCGGCCGCCAAATTGCCCGAAGATTTAAAGCTTAAGACCAGTGCCATGACCGCTAACATTAAGCCCCAGTTGACGCGTGGCATGTAGATTTGACCTTCTTCGCTTTCGGAAGTGTGCTCGACATGCATGCGCGGCAAATAACCCAATTGCAAGGCTTGGCG
This sequence comes from Methylotenera sp., assembly GCA_005791685.1. Lineage (GTDB taxonomy): Bacteria > Pseudomonadota > Gammaproteobacteria > Burkholderiales > Methylophilaceae > Methylotenera. The sequence continues at coordinate 1,633 of SXVG01000026.1, forward strand.
CGATACGGAAAAAGCGCCGGTAATCACCGCTTGCGAGGCAATCACCGCGGCCAGCGTGGCCAGTACAATCAGTGGGTAGAGCATCCATTCTGGGGCGAGTAAGTAGAACGGATTTTTAACGCTTTCCGGGTGCTGCAAAATCAAGGCGCCTTGGCCGAAATAATTAAGGATGAGGGCAGGCAGCACAAAGCCAAACCAAGCCAAGCGTATAGGGAATCGGCCAAAATGCCCCATGTCGGCGTACAGGGCTTCAGCGACGGTAACGGACAGCACCACGGCGCCCAGTGCGACGAAGGCGATCCAAGGACTGACGCTAAAGAAATTAAAGGCGTAAATGGGATTAAGCGCGTGCAATATGGTCGGATTTTGCATGATGCCCAGCACGCCCAAAACGCCCAGCACACTAAACCACAGCAACATGATGGGGCCAAAGAATGCGCCGACCAAGGCAGTGCCTTTGCTTTGCGCCCAAAATAGAATGAATAAGACCAGCAAGGTAACCGGCAGTATCATGGGGTGTAAAACTGGCGCGGCCAGTTCTAGACCTTCGACCGCGGACAGCACCGAAATGGCTGGGGTAATCATGCCGTCCGCATAGAACATGCAAGCACCCAGTATGCCTAGCAACATGATGGTGTGCAGTTTTTTCGGGTCGCCTGCGGCATTGTGGCTGGCCAAGGCGAGCAAGGCCATGATGCCGCCTTCACCGCGGTTGTCGGCACGCATGATAAACGCCACGTATTTAACCGAAACGACCATGATTAAAGCCCACACGATCAAGGATAAAATGCCAAACATATTGACTTCGGTGAGGGGCACCGGGTGGGCGCCTACAGAAAACACTTCTTTGATGGTGTACAGCGGACTGGTCCCAATGTCACCAAATACCACGCCCAGTGCGGCTAAGGTGAGGGCGGAAAGTTTTGTTTTACTGCCAGTAGTGGTTGACATTAAAATGCGCTGCCATTTAGATGAGAGCGCTATTATCAACCAACTTTTACAGTAAACCAATAGATTTTTCATCTATTTAATCGGCTGCAATTTAGCCGGCCATGGTTGAAATGTAAAAAATCAACGTACCCTTCTTTTTTTAAATAATCTTGAAAAAAGCGATTTTTTGCTTAGAAAAAAGCCAACTAAGGTGTTAGAATACGCACCGCAATTTGTTGTAGACCTGCTATCCGCCCGGGTGGTGAAATTGGTAGACACAAGAGACTTAAAATCTCTCGCTCGTAAGGGTGTGCCGGTTCGACTCCGGCTCCGGGCACCAAATACAAAAAAGGCCGATTCCGTAAGGGGTCGGCCTTTTTTATTTGGCGCAGTCGTAGCTGACGATCAATTCAACGCTTGCCGTTTGAGGTGATTTTTTTGATGTGCGGTTAAATTCCAGTTTAGGTCTTGCGCTTCTGGGTAAAAACATTTAATCTGGTCATCTAACTAGTCAGTTAAGGATGGAGGTGCAAAATGAATGTTTGGCCTGTGCAAGATGCGAAATCACGTTTCAGTGAATTGTTAGACACTTGTGTCAGCGAGGGTGCCCAGCTAGTCACAAAGCGAGGTGCTAAAACGGCCGTGCTCATGCCTATTGCTGAATGGGAGCGTTTGAACAAGGGGGCCCGTACGTCACTTAAAGCATTGTTGCTTTCTGAGGATGGCCGCACCGATTTTGAAATACCAGCGCGCGGCATGGCAAATCGTCGCGCTACTATTACCTTGTAAATCAGTATGTATTTACTTGATACCAACATTGTTTCCGAACTGCGTAAACCTCGCCCACATGCTGCCGTTGTGGCCTGGTTAGAAGCCATTGCCGATGAAGATTTGTATCTGAGTGCTGTTACTTTAGGTGAAATACAGGCAGGTATTGAAATAACCCGTGAGCAAGATGCACAAAAAGCCGCAGTGATAGAGTATTGGGCAGATCAAGTGGCCAGCACCTACAATGTGCTGGCAATGGATGCGGCTACTTTTAGGCTATGGGCAAGGCTAATGCATCGTCAATCCAATACCGTTTATGAGGATGCAATGATTGCGGCCACTGCGCTAAAACATAAGCTCACCGTCGTGACTCGCAATGTAGGTGATTTTGAACGTTTTCACGTACCTATACTTAATCCATTTAATGGCTAGTTAACTTAAGTGCCGCAATAGGTTTTGTAGCTTTGATCAAAAGAGGCGCTAGGGGCTTTCTGGTAGGGGTCTAAAGCATTGGCCGCGGTGTAAGGTTGGCTGACGGCCGCCAACAATGCATTAAATGCGGACAAATCCTTGGCGTACACGGCCGCGTGCAAGGCATCCTCCACTAGATGGTTGCGCGGAATAAGCGTTGGGTTAACGCTTTGCATCAGTTGCATGCTGTCCTCCCAGCTTTGTGCTTGTCGGCTCAATCTGGCCCGCCATAAGCTTAACCAGTATTGAAAATCCACATCTTGATAAAGCGCACTGGGTTTGAAAGCGTCACTGGTCAAGGATAAGAAAGTCTGGGTGTAGTCGGCCTGCTGGTTTTGCATAAGCTGCAACAGTTGTACGGCTAGCGTTTGGTCGTCGATCTCGTCATTAAATAGGCCTAATTTTTTACGCATGCCCGATAACCAATAGTGGCCATACAGGTTGTTAAAGTTTTCCAGGCTGGCGCGAGCCAGTTCTATGGCATGCTCCTGATTCGCGTCTATCAGCGGCAGCAAGGTCTCGGCCAGTCGTGTTAGGTTCCACAAAGCCATGGGCGGTTGATTGCCATAAGCATAGCGCCCATCTTCATCTATCGAGCTAAATACCGCGTCGCGGTGATAGCGGTTAATGAAGGCGCAGGGGCCATAGTCTATGGTTTCGCCACAAATGCTCATGTTGTCGGTGTTCATCACCCCGTGTATGAAGCCTATGTGCATCCACTTAGCGATGAGCTGGGCTTGCCGGTTTATGACGGCATCCAGCAAGGCCAAATAAGGCTGCGCATGCAGGTGGCTGTCCGGAAAATGGCGAGCGATGCCGTAGTCGGCTAAGGCTTTTAATAGGGGCGGATTTTGCTCGGCCGCGGCAAATTGAAACGTACCTACCCGCAGATGGCTGGCCGCTACCCGGGTTAATATGGCGCCTGGGTAGGCGACGTCGCGGTAGACGGGTTCACCGCTAGTGGTGACGGCCAAGCTTAGTGTGCTGGGCACGCCCAGTGCGTGCATGGCGGTGCTTATCAGGTATTCACGCAGCATGGGCCCCAGCGCGGCACGGCCATCCCCCGATCGCGAATAAGCGGTTCGACCGGCCCCTTTTAATTGGATGTCAAATCGTTGTTGATTCGGCGTCAGGTGTTCGCCCAATAAAATGGCGCGGCCATCGCCTAGGCGAGTGAAATGACCAAATTGGTGGCCGGCATAGGCCTGGGCGATCGGCTCTGCGCCAGCAAATAGCGCATTACCAGCCAAATAAGCGGCGCCTTGGTTTTTTAGCGCGGCCGCGTTTAAGCCTAATTCTTTTGCGAGGGCTTGGTTAAACACCACGATGGTGGGATGTTTAACCGGGCTGGGCGCTTGTTTTTGGTAAAAAGCCGCTGGCAGTTGCAAATAGCTGTTAGCAAAATGAAAGCCAAAGTCAGTGGGGGTTGCTGGGTTGGCCATGCTGGGCATGATTGCTTAGGCTTTGACTTTGGTGACCGTGGCGTCGGCTGAGCCCGTGCCAAAGGTTAAGCTGACCGCTTCGCCGGCTTGCAATTGCCTGCTGGTGCTGACGATGGCGCCGTCTTTATTTTGCACAAAGGCGTAGCCACGGGTCAGCACGGCCTGTGGATTCAGGTGGCTTAAATTTTGCCCCAAGCGCAACAGATGCTGTTGTTTCGTTTGCAGTTGTTGCTGCCAAGCATGGCTCAAGCGGTAGGCAGCTTGCGCCAGTTGCGATTTTTGCCCGGCGATTTGTTGCAAAGGTGAAATCAGTCGGCGCGCTAGGTAATCCAAGGCTTGGCTGCGTTGGTTAAGTAGCGATAGGCAGGCCCTGGTTAATTGTAGATTGAGTTGCTTGAGCGCGTTTAACATGGCTTCGCGCGAGGGCGTCACTAATTCGGCAGCGGCGGTGGGGGTGGCTGCACGTACGTCAGCGACAAAATCGCCAATGGTAAAGTCGGTTTCATGGCCGACGCCACTGATGATGGGGATGGGGCATGCCGCCATCGCACGGGCAACGCTCTCTTCGTTAAACGACCATAAATCTTCTAGGCTGCCACCGCCACGGCAAACAATCAGCACGTCGCATTCAGCCCGTTGCGTGGCCGTGTTAATGGCCTCGGCTATCAATGCCGCCGCGCCTTTGCCCTGCACCGGTGTGGGGTAAATAATCACCGCTATGCTGGGCATGCGTCGCCGCAAAGTGCTTAGCACGTCTCTTAAGGCGGCCGCGTCCGGCGAGGTGATGACGCCTATTTGCTTAGGGTGGTCGGGCAAGGCTTGTTTACGGGCTGGGTCAAACAAGCCTTCTAATTGCAGTTTGGCTTTGAGTTTTTCAAAGGCTTCGAACAATACACCTAAGCCGGCGCGTTGTAAGAATTCTATGCTGAGCTGAAAATCGCCACGCGCCTCATACAGCGTCACCGTGCAACGCGCTTCGACTTTGTCGCCTTCTTTGGGTGCCCAGTCTAAATAGCTGTTGCGCCCTTTAAACATCACGCAGCGCACTTGTGCACCGGCGTCTTTGAGTGAGAAATACCAATGACCACTGGCGGCGCGGGTCAGGTTGGATACTTCGCCGGATACCCAGAATAAAGGGAAGCTCTGGCTCAACAATTGATTGGCCAAACGGTTTAGCTCAGAGACCGTCAGTATCTTAGTGTTACTAATTTGCTGGCTATACGCTAAAGTGGGTTCAGTCATGAGGCGTTATCAATTACAATGGACAGGTCTCGCAATTATAAGCGCACATTCCATACAAACAAGGTGATCACCATGCTAAATAAGTGCTTTACTGGGAAAGCAGGCTATGTGCTCGGCTTTATTGCCAGCTATGCTTTGGTGGGCTTGGCCTTATGGATACAAACCCGTTACCAGTTGAACCCTTGCCCGCTGTGCATATCGCAGCGCATGGTGTTCATGGGCTTGGGGCTGTTGTTCTTACTGGGCGCGTTCATTCCGCCACAAGCGGCATGTAAAAGAACAGTGGCTGGGCTGTTGGTCTTGACCGCTTTAGGCGGTGCTGGCGTGGCGCTACGGCATTGGTGGTTGCAGGCACACCGCGATAGCATCATTGCCGATTGCGGGGTGGGTTTCGATTACATGTTTGAAAACTTTCCCCTGCAAAAAGCGCTGACCTTGGTGTTTAGAGGCACCGGCGATTGTGCCGCGATTGATTGGACCTTTTTAGGCTTAAGCCTGCCGCAATTGGCCTTGTTGGCTTACCTGGGCTTGGCGGCTTACGCCTTATATTTAACGAAAAAATAGCAAACGACCATCACATGCCATTTAAAACCATAGATCACTTTGTCGGCAATACCCCTCTGGTGCAACTGCAACGCATGGCGGGTAATACCAGCAACACTATTTTGCTGAAATTAGAGGGCAATAACCCAGCCGGCTCGGTTAAAGATAGGCCAGCGTACAGCATGATTAGCCGTGCTGAGGCCAGAGGCGATATCAAACCTGGTGACACCTTAATTGAGGCCACCAGTGGCAATACCGGCATTGCTTTAGCCATGGTGGCGGCCATGCGCGGTTATAAAATGATTTTGGTCATGCCGGAAAATCAAAGCATAGAACGCCGTCAGAGCATGACGGCGTATGGGGCGGAACTGGTGTTAACGCCCAAAGACGGTAGCATGGAACTGGCCAGAGACGTGGCCATGAAGTTGCAAGCCGAAGGCGAAGGCGTGGTGCTCGATCAATTTGGCAACAGCGACAATCCGCTGGCGCATTATGAGGGCACTGGCCCAGACATTTGGCGCGATACGGCCGGCCCAATCACCCATTTTATTTCCAGCATGGGCACCACCGGCACCATCATGGGCGTGTCGCGGTATTTAAAAGAACAAAACCCAAACATTCAAATTATCGGTGTGCAACCAGAAGAAGGCAGCCAAATCCCTGGCATACGCAAATGGCCAGAAGCCTACTTGCCGAAAATTTATGAGGCCAAACGTGTGGATGAATTGCGTTATGTCAGCCAAATACAGGCAGAAAACACCACGCGAAAATTAGCCGCCGTGGAAGGTATTTTTGCCGGCATATCCAGTGGCGGAGCCCTTTACGCCGCCTTGCAAGTGGCTAAAGAGGTGGAAAATGCCGTGATAGTGACCATCGTTTGCGATAGAGGTGACCGCTACCTATCCACCGGGGTGTTTCCCGCTTAGGTAGTCGCGCGCATGCTACGCCACCTCGCTATAGCCTGTGTTTTATTGGCCAGCGCATACAGTCCAGCCGTCTATGCCTTGACTGCGATACGGGTGCAAATCGGCGAAATAGACACGCCCACGGCCAAGTTAAAAAATGCCGACCTAAGCTTAAATTGGCAGGGCGATGCACCCAAGCTCACCTTAAAAGCCGAACTCAAACCCAGCTCGTCGGCTGTTTTCACTGCATTTAATCTAAGCTGCGCAGCATTTAATAGCGATCAAACTGGGCAAATAGACTGCTTAAACGGCCGCTTGCAGGCCCAGCAAATTAACGTGCCATTTTCTTTGCGCAGCCAAGTGCATCCCGATGACTTCAGTGTGGATGTGCTGTTTCATGACGCGCAATTTAGCGATGCGTCTGGTTTGCATGCCGGGGAAAAGCTGACTGGCCAGGTGAAGCTTGCGGCTAAACAGGCGCAACACGGTTGGGCTTGGCAGGGCTTCGTGCGCTGGGATGCCGGCGAGTTGTATTGGCAACCGTTTTATTTTGCCAAGGCCGGCAATCGCTTTGACATTAACGGTCGCTGGGATGAAGACACTTTGCTGGTTGAAAAAGCCAGTTTGCTGGTGAATGGGGTGGGCAGGGTGCATGCCCAAGGGCGCATCAATACCGCAAGCAAACGCCTTGAGGATGCCGTTTTGAGTGCGCAGGATGTTGATTTTGCTGGCTTGTATGCTTTATTTTTAAAGCCCATGACAGAAAAGTCGGTGTTTGGTCATTTAACGGTATCGGGTCAAGCCGATTGGCAATTCGAGATGAAAGAGGGGCAGCCCCGTCGTTTTGAGCTCAATCTGAGGGATGCCAACATCACTGACGATAATGGCAAGTTTGCTTTTAATAAGCTACAAGCGCACCTGCCTTGGGACTACGACCAGGTTAAAACGCAGACGCTGGCCTATGCCTCAGGGCAGTTGCTGAATATGCCTTTAGGCAAAACGCAGTTAACAGCCGACATTAACCGTTATGCGCTGAGCGCACCCAAATTAAGCTTGCCCATCCTCGATGGCGCACTCAATTTTACCGATTTGTCGGCGGCCGTCATTGATGGGCAATGGTATTGGCACGTGAGCATGGCTTTAACGCCGATTAGCATGGCGGAATTCAGCCATGCCATGGCTTGGCCTGTCATGCAAGGCAAAATTTCTGGGCAAGTGCCACAAGTCAGTTATGCCGATAAGCAGTTACTCATGAATGGCGCCATGACGTTTAATGTGTTTAATGGCAGCATAGGCATGAATCATTTGAAAATTGACGATCCCTTGGGGGTGGTGCCACGCTTGAGCGCGGATTTAAGCATGCGCCAATTGGATTTAGGCGAGTTAACCCGCACCTTTAGCTTCGGTAGGATAGAAGGTAAACTGGACGGGGATGTCAACAATATGCTGCTGGAAAATTGGAAGCCGGTCTACTTGGACGCGTCCATTCAAACCAGTCCGGGCAAGCAGGTGAAGAAAATATCCCAACGCGCGGTAGAAAACATCACGGCCTTGGGTGGCGAGGGCACGGCCGCCGCGGTGCAACGGACTTTTCTACAATTTTTTAAAGAATTTAACTACGATAAGATAGGCTTAAGTTGTAAATTACGGCAAGATGTCTGTGAAATGGCTGGGGTAGAAGCCACCGCCACTGGCTATGTGATTGTTAAAGGTAAGGGCATACCCGCGGTGAACGTCAACGGCTACACGCAGCATATCAGTTGGTCGGATTTAATCGACAGAATTAAACGCATTACCGCTAGCAATACCAAAGCCGTTATTCAGTAAGCTGGGTTGCTTAGCCTTGCCATTGTTTGTATAAGGAATGACCATGAAAAAATTATCAATTGCATTGGCCATCACGGCACTTTTGTCGGCCTGCGTGACCATCAATATCTATTTTCCGGCCGCTGCAGCAGAAAAAGCCGCCGATAAAATCATTGATGACGTTTGGCGTTTAAAAGACGCGGCGCCAGACCCGGCGCTTAAGACGGAAGACGCGCCTAAGTGAGTTATTCTATAAAAGGAAACAGCATGAAAACCGAGATTAGAAACGCTTTAATGGGGCTGTTGTGCGTGGCCACTTGGGCTTATGCGGCGGCGGATTTGGATTTGAATACGCCAGCCGTGTCTGCGCTTAAAAACAGCATGCAAGCCCGCCATGTGCAGTTAGCCGCGCACTACGCAAGTGGCGCCGTGGGCTTAAGCAAAGACGGCTTGATTGCCCTGCGCGATACTACGGCCGTGCCCTTAAAAGACCGGCAGGGCATGAATGCCTTGGTCGCGGCAGAAAATGCCGACAGGGTCGCTTTGTATAAAGAGATTGCCGCCGGCAACGGTCATCCGGAATGGCGCGGCGAAATTCAAAGCACCTTTGCCGGCCGTTGGATAGATAAGGCGCAAGCCGGTTGGTATTATGAAAAAGACAACGCTTGGGTGAAAAAATGACACCGAGTTTAGTGTTTGATATAGAAACCATCCCCGACACCGATGGCTTGCGTAAGTTACACGACTTGCCGGCGGACCTGTCCGATGAAGAAGTCGCCAACATCGCTTTTCATCAGCGGCGCCAGCAAAACGGCACGGATTTTTTAGCCCTACACCTGCATCGCATCTGCGCCATTTCTTGCGCGATGCGTGAAGGCAACCATTTCAAAGTGTGGACTTTGGGGGATGCGCAATCGAGTGAGGCGGAAATCATCCAACGCTTTTTCGATGGCATCGATAAATACACCCCGCAAATCGTGTCGTGGAATGGCGGTGGCTTTGACTTGCCGGTCTTGCACTACCGGGGCTTGATACACGGCATCAATGCCGCGCGCTATTGGGATTTAGGCGAGGACGATAAAGAGTTTAAGTGGAATAACTACATCAGTCGCTATCACATGCGCCACTTGGATTTAATGGACGTGATGGCCATGTTTAATGCGCGGGCCAACGCGCCTTTGGACGACGTGGCTAAGCTTTGTGGTTTTCCCGGCAAGCTGGGCATGGACGGCAGCAAGGTTTGGGATGCCTATAAAGACGGCAAAATAGAAGACATACGTAATTATTGCGAGACCGATGTGGCCAATACCCACTTGGTGTTTTTGCGCTTTAAGCTGATGCGTGGGCAATTAAGCCAAGCGGCTTACGATGCGGAAATCGCGCTGGTCCGCGAGACCTTAAGCGGCTATCAGCAAAACGGTGGTGCGAGTCATTGGACTGAGTTTTTAGCGGCTTGGTCATAGTTGGAATTTTTTCTAAAGCCATTTTGACGCCGATAAACGCAGATAAAACCTAGCACCCACAGCAAAACCTTAATATGCCACCTTCGTGCACGGATCTCACAAGCGCTTAGTCAATTAGAATGCCCTTGTGGTGCGCATGCGGGCATCTATTTTATTCTCAACCTGATTGGTAAGCTCTATCGTGGTAATAGGATTTTACTAGGAGGTTATCGGCGTTAGAATGCTTTTAAGGTCTCTGTGGTGAATGCACTTGGTTTGTTGGGTTTAAGTTAGTCGGTGTTAAAATAGCGCCCATGAGAAAAAGACGCAACAAAGCTGCCGCAGATCCGGCACTGAATCCTGTTTTAAGTACAGTCATTGAATCGCTAGACCAAGAGGGGCGAGGCGTGGCCCATGTCGAGGGTAAAACCATCTTTATCGATGGGGCGCTACCGCAAGAAAAAGTCAGTTTTCGCTCGCATCGCATCAAGCCCAGCTACGAAGTGGCCAATGTCGTCGACGTCATCAAGCAATCCAATCAACGGGTGACGCCTAAGTGTCCGCACTTTGGCCTGTGTGGCGGTTGTAAATTGCAGCATTTGGACTTTGCCGCCCAAGTGGCGCATAAGCAACGCCTGCTGGAAAACGATTTATGGCATATCGGTAAAGTGCAGCCCAATAACATGCTGCCGCCGATTTATGGCCCGACTTGGGGCTATCGCCACAAAGCACGCTTGAGTGTTAAATACGTGGAAAAGAAACAGCGCGTGCTGGTGGGGTTTAATGAAAAAGCCACCCGCTACGTGGCCGACATGAACAGTTGTGAGGTGCTGGTGCCGGCGGTATCCGCCTTGATAGCCCCCTTGCAAGGCATGATTTTTCAGCTAAGCTTGCGCGATAAATTGCCGCAAATTGAATTGGCCGTGGGCGAGCCTGCAGTGGGCAGTCAGCAAGCCGTCATCGTATTGATTTTACGCATCATGGCTGAATTAACGGCAAGTGATGAAGACGTATTAAAAGCCTTTGCCGATGAGCATGCGGTGCAGATTTGGACGCAGTCCAAAGGCCCAGACACCATCAAGCCTTTTTATCCGCCGGCGGATGAAAGCTTGCCAGGCTTGCAATACAGCTTGCCTGAGTTTGCTTTGCACTACCCGTTTAAGCCTAACGAATTTACCCAGGTGAATCCGCAAATCAATCAAGTGATGGTGCGTCGTGCCATGCAATTGCTTGATCCACAGCCCCATGAAAAAATCGCCGATTTCTTTTGCGGCATAGGCAATTTCACCTTGCCAATTGCCAGGAGTGGCGCGCAGGTGTTGGGCTTGGAAGGCTTGGCGAATTTGGTCGACAGAGCCAACGAAAGCGCGGCCTTAAATGGCATCCACAACAGTCAATTTGGCGTGGCCGATTTATTCAAAATGACCGGTGAATCGTTAACCGCCTTAGGTCGCTTTGATAAATGGTTGGTCGACCCGCCACGCGACGGCGCCTTTGAATTGATTAAAGCCTTGGATGCCAGCAACAGCCCGCAACGCATCGTTTACGTGTCCTGCAACCCAGCTACTTTAGCGCGCGATGCCGGCGTCTTGGTCAACGAAAAAGGCTACGCCTTGCAAGCCGCTGGGGTGATTAATATGTTTCCGCACACCTCGCACGTGGAATCCATCGCCCTATTTGAATTGATGTAGAGCGCCTACAAAATTGTTGTGGTAAAAAAACAACAAGCCCTATTTTTCCGCAAGCACTTGATAAATATCAAATCGATGGCCTAAGCCTTTGGCTATGATGGCTCATCGAATTTGTGTACATCTTATTTATCAAGCGGAGAGTTTTAAATGAAAAAATCCTTATTAGTCGTGGCCTTGCTGTCAGCCTTTGCCCCTGCGTTAGCACAAGCCGAAGCCGGTGACATCGTGGTGCGTTTGCGCGCTACTAATATAAACCCTAGTACAAAAAGTACATTAGGTGAGACAACTAATGCGGCTTATGGTGCTGGTACGGGTGCAACTTTGTACGGTAGCAATACAGCGGACTTGCAAGTGGAAACTAATACCATCCCTGAGCTGGATATTTCTTACTACCTTACTAAAAACATTGCGGCTGAATTGATTTTGGCAGTTGGGACGCGTCATGATGTAAGCGTTTCTGGTACGGGTGGTGTGGTAGGTCATGACCTAGGTAGTGTTAACTTGTTGCCGCCTACTTTAACTGCACAATGGCACTTTAATCCAGATCAAATGATAGACCCATATGTCGGTGCTGGTGGTGCGTTTGTGCTTGGATTAGACCGCAAATTAACTGCCAATGTATCAAGTGGTGCGGCCTATTTGCCAATTCGTATTGATAGAAGCGCTTTTGGTGCGGTGTTGCAAGCCGGTTTTGACGTGAACTTGCAAGACAAATGGTTGGTTAACTTTGATGTGAAAAAAATCTGGTTCAATACCGATGTGAAACTTGATGCAACTGGTACATTGACTCCTGCTGGATACCAAAAAATTGACAACCTAGACATTAACCCGTTGGTAGTGAGCGTGGGTATCGGTAAAAAATTCTAATCCCTTAAGTTTTGTAGCGGAACAGCTGGTTCCACTTTAGCCTCTGCCTCCCTCGGTAGGGGCTTTTTTTATGCTGATTTACTCTATTGATTGATGGCTTAGCCGTAGCTTGATTTAGGCTAACTATCAGCCTATGTCGGGATTAATCCCGACCAAAGTTTTTGATCTTCTCTGTGCCTCTGTGGTGAATGGGTTTGATTTATCTGCGTTTATCGGCGTCAAAATGGGGGTATGGCTTTTCTTAGGCTGTGGTGAATGGGCGTTAAAGGATTTTGGAAAACCGAGCACGGTTGCGGTCGGTTTGCAAGTGCTTATCAAACACCATGGCTACCGCACGAACAAAGAACCAGCCGGTGTCAGTGACTTGTAGGCCATCGTTTTCCAGTACCACCATGTCAGTTTTTTCCAAGGCTTTGAGTGCTTCCAGTTCGTCGGCAAAATAGCTTTTGAAGTCCAGCATGTAGGCCAGTTCGATGGCTTCGTATTGCAATGCGCCTTGGCACATGATGGCCATGATGACCGCGCGCCGCACGATGTCGTCACGCGATAGGGCTAGACCACGCTCCACAGGGAAGCGGCCGTGGTTAAGGTGGTCGTAATATTCCTCTATGGTTTTGGCATTTTGGCTGTAGGTGGCGCCCACTCGGCCTATGGCGGATACGCCCAAGCTGATTAAATCGCAATCAGGTTGGGTGCTGTAGCCTTGAAAGTTGCGGTGTAATCGGCCTTGGCGTTTGGCGATGGCGAGGTCGTCATCGGGCAAAGCAAAATGGTCCATGCCCACGTAGACATAACCGGCGGCTAGAAAAGTGCTTAAGGCGCTGGCCAGCATGGTGATTTTGTCGGTGGCAGCCGGCAGCTCGTATTCACTGATGCGGCGCTGTGGTTTAAAGCGTTCGGGTAAATGCGCATAACCGTACAACGCGATTCTATTGGGTTTGAGCGCAACCACTTGTGCCAGGGTGTGTTTAAACGATTCCGGTGTTTGCATGGGCAAGCCGTAGATTAAATCGACATTGACCGATTTAAACTGATAGCGTCTGGCGGCCTCAACTAAAGAAAACACTTGTTCAGCCGGTTGGATGCGATGCACGGCTTTTTGCACCTCGGGGTCGAAGTCTTGCACGCCAAAGCTTAAGCGGTTAAAGCCTAAGTCAGCCAGATGCTTTAATCTTTGTTCGTTCACCGTGCGTGGGTCGACTTCTATGGAGTATTCGCCCCCGGCGGCAAAGATAAAGTTGCGTTTTAGCATGGCCATCAGTTCAGACAGTTCTTCGTCGGAGAAGAAGGTCGGCGAGCCGCCGCCTAAGTGCAATTGCGATATGGTTTGGCCTGCCCCTAGGTGTGCTATGTGCAAATCAATTTCACGGTTTAAATAACGTAAATACTCGACGCTACGTTCGTGGTGTTTGGTGACGATTTTGTTGCAGGCGCAGAAAAAACACAAAGATTCGCAAAATGGAATGTGCACGTAAATAGACAAAGGCTGGTTGGCGGCAATTGCCCGACGCTGCTCTAGGGCAAGCTTGTAGGAGTCTTCGGTGAACGCATCCACAAAGCGATCGGCCGTGGGGTAAGAGGTGTACCTTGGGCCAGAGATGTCATACTTTCTTAAGGTCTCGGTACTGACCCCAGGCATGATACGGTCTAAATTAAGTGTGGTGGCAGTGCTCATGGTATTTGTTCTACAATTGTCTCAGGATGCCACTATGCCAGTTTTAACAAGCGGCCATTTTGACGCATATCAAAAGATAGCAAAATGGCTTAAAAACAAGCAAAATCCTAACAAAGCGTCAGTTATCCCTTAGTCACTTGGGCCTGAAAACGGTATAATCGTAAACTGTATAGCTAATGAATGGATGATGAACTTGGCAACAATAGAGACCATTAAAGTCGCTTGCTCAAACTGTAATTTGCGTGAACTTTGCATGCCGATTAGCTTCGACCAAGACGACATGAAAAAATTGGACCAAGTGGTGGCAACGCGCCATCAGGTTAAGCAAGGCGAATTGTTGTTTAGGGACGGCGATGCATTTAAATCCTTATTCGCTATCCGCACGGGCTTTTTCAAAACCAGTGTTTCAACGGCGGATGGGCACGAGCAAGTCACCGGGTTTCAAATGGCCGGGGAAATCATAGGCTTGGATGGCATAGTCAACGATCAACACAGTTGCAATGCGGTGGCCTTGGAAGACGCTGAAGTGTGCGTGATGCCGTTTGCCAATGTGGAAGAATTGTCCCGTGAATTTCCGGTATTGCAGCGCCATGTGCACAAAATCATGAGCCGTGAGATCGTGCGTGAAAACAGCATGATGCTGCTCATAGGCAATATGCGTTCGGAAGAGCGCTTGGCGGCGTTTCTTTTAAACCTGGTGCAACGCTTGCACGCCCGTGGTTTTTCTCAGACAGAAATCGTGCTTAGAATGTCGCGTGAGGAAATAGGCAGTTACTTAGGCATGAAGCTGGAAACCGTGAGTCGGGCTTTTTCCAAATTCAGCGAAGAAGGCATCATCGAAGTGAAGCAGCGTTACGTAGGCATACTCAACGCGCCTGCTTTAAAGAAAATCGTCAATCCTACTGGTTGCGTATAACCCCGCTGTTTGCATCAGCGCTGCTTGTAAGCCATGACTGACCAACAATTCTTAACAGTGACCGATCACAACCGCGACGTAAGCGGCATGCGCTACATCTATCCGGTCGTGTCTAGGCGGGCGGGCGGGGTGTCCATAGGCATCAACCTCAATGTCAACAATGCCTGCAATTGGCGTTGCGTGTATTGCCAAGTACCTAATCTGAGCCGTGGCACGCCAGCGCCTATCGATTTGGCCTTGTTGGAACGTGAGCTAAGAAGTTTTTTAGACTATGCCTTGCACGGCGATTTTATGTCGCGGTATGTGGCGATAGGCGATAGGCAATTGCAAGACATTGCTTTTTCCGGCAACGGTGAACCCACCAGCGCGAAAGAATTCCCCGACGTATTAAACCTGCTAGAAAAAGTCTTGCACGACTTTAACTTGTTGGGTAGCGGCCAGCCGCATCCTATCAAAGTGCGCTTAATCAGCAACGGCAGTTTGATGGACAAGGCCAGCGTGCTGGCTAGCTTAAAGCACCTGGCTAAATTAAATGGCGAGGTCTGGTTTAAGTTGGACGCCGGCACACAAGCCGGCATTGCGCGCATTAATGACGTGCATATCAAGCCG
>SXVG01000027.1 GCA_005791685.1 Methylotenera sp.
AGCAAAAAGCCGACGGGCTTTAAACCCCGCCGCTAAACCCCACTTGGCGCCATGCTTCATACAGCACCACGGCGGCCGAATTAGACAAATTCAAACTTCTGCTGTTGGCCAGCATGGGCAGGCGCAAGCGCTGATTAGCAGAGAATTCTTCTAAAACGGCGGCGGGTAAGCCGCGCGTTTCTGGGCCAAACACAAACACATCATCGGCTTGAAATGTCACCTCGCTGTGACGCGTACTGCCTTTGGTGGTGATAGCAAACAGGCGTTTACCGGCCAAAGCGGCTTTGCAAGCGGGCCAATTTTCATGCACCACTAAGCTGGCGTATTCGTGGTAGTCCAAGCCCGCGCGTTTGAGTTGCTTGTCTTCCAGTTTAAAGCCCAAAGGTTTTACCAGATGCAGCTGTGCGCCGGTATTGGCGCAAAGTCGTATGATGTTGCCGGTATTGGGCGGGATCTCTGGTTCAAATAAGACGATGGTAAACATGGGCTTAGAATTTACTTAAGGTTCGGGCGACAATCCAGCATTCTACATGGCTGGCACCGGCTTGTTTCAATGTTTTTGCCAGCTCATTTAAGCTGGCGCCTGTGGTCATGACGTCGTCGACGATGGCGACGCGCTTATCTTTAAAAATCTGTGGTGCATCCAGCTTGAACACGCCTTTAATGTTTTTTAAGCGCGCTTGCCAGGCGAGGCTGGCTTGCGGCGGGTTGTGTTTAGGCCTTTTGACCGTCTGGTAGTCCAGCTTTTCTGGGTGCGCTTGGGTCACTATTTTGGCTATTTCTAAGGCTTGATTGAAGCCGCGCTCTTTGAGTCGTTGTGGGTGCATGGGCATGGGCAGCACCCAATCGACTTGGTTTTGGGCTACTTTATGTTGCAATAATTGCCCAAACAGCCGAGCTAGATGGAGCTTGTTGCCGTATTTATAGCTTTGCAGCATGGCGTTGACCGGAAAACTGTAGCTAAAAACGCTGTAACTGGCGTCGAAATAGGGCGGATTGCTCAAGCAGCTGCCGCAATAGCGATCTTTGCAAGGCAAGGCGCATTGTTGGCAAACCGGGTCTAATAGCCAAGGCATGTCGTCTAAGCAAGGCTGGCACAAGCCTAGCGGCGTGCTGTGGCTGGCTAAGCAGAGCAAACAGCGTTGCTTTAGCAGGCCATCAAAAAACATATGATTAAATTTTAGTCTAATGTTCAAAGTTTGCGTCACTTTTCATTGACAATGTATAATCACCCACAAATAAAGCGGCTATAAGCTGTATCTGGCGTAAGCCTGCTTGCTGTAAGTTGTCGCTATAAGCCCAGTTACTATAAGGATATGCCCATGCTCGAATCAATCAGCCCTGTTGTGATCAATACCGATGGCCTTAGCAGCAAAGCTATTTCATCCTGTGATGCCAGCATAGAACGTTGGCGTGTTGCAGACATTGTCGCACTATTCGAATTGCCTTTCAGTGATTTAATGTACCAAGCACAAACCGTGCACAGGGCCAATTTTGATGCAAACGCCGTGCAAGTCAGCACCTTGTTGTCGATTAAAACCGGCGGCTGTTCGGAGGACTGCGGCTATTGCCCGCAAGCGGCGCGCTACCACACCGAAGTAGAAGACGAACCCTTGATGCAATTGGACGAGGTGGTGGCGGCGGCGCAAGAAGCGAAAGCCAATGGCGCTAGCCGCTTTTGCATGGGTGCCGCTTGGCGCGGCCCTAAACAGCGCGATTTGGAGCCGGTGTTAAAGATGATCGCGGAGGTTAAAGCCATGGGCTTGGAAACCTGCGCCACCTTAGGCATGTTAAAAGACGGGCAAGCCGAGCAATTAAAAGACGCCGGTTTGGATTATTACAATCACAATTTGGACACGGCCCCAGAATTCTATGGCGATGTGATTAGCACGCGCACTTACCAAGACCGCTTGGACACCTTGGACAGAGTGCGCAGTGTCGACATTAACGTTTGCAGTGGCGGCATCATAGGCATGGGCGAATCGCGTAATCAACGTGCCGGCTTGTTGGCGCAATTGGCCAATATGGAGCGCCCACCGGAAAGTGTGCCTATCAATTTATTGACCCAAGTGGAGGGCACGCCTTTACACGGCACAGACAGCTTGGACCATTTGGAATTCGTGCGTACCATAGCCGCCGCCCGCATCACCATGCCGACCAGTTACGTGCGTCTATCGGCCGGCCGGCAAAGCATGTCTGAGGGCATACAAGCCTTGTGTTTTTTAGCCGGTGCCAACAGTATTTTTTACGGTGAAAAACTGCTAACCACGGCCAACCCGGAAGCGTCCGAAGATAAGAAATTATTCGCTAAGCTCGGTATCAATCAAATTTAGCATGCTGGCAGCCCTGCAACTGGCCTTAGATAAGCGCAAAGCCGATGGCTTGTTGCGTCAGCGGCGCTTGCTCGATTCGCCACAGGCTGAGCATATTGTCGCCAATGATAGGGCTTATTTATCTTTTTGCAGCAACGATTACTTAGGTCTGGCAAATCACCCCAAATTAATTAGCGCTATGCAGCAAGCCGCTGGCGACTCAGGCGTAGGCAGTGGCGCGTCGAATTTAATCACCGGCCACCACCGTTACCACGACGATTTAGAGCGGCAATTGGCGGCTTTTGTAGAACGCCCGGCGGCCTTGTTATTTTCCACCGGCTACATGGCCAATATCGGTGTGCTTGGTGCCTTGGTGGGTCGTGGTGATGCCATCTTTGCCGATAAGCTCAATCATGCCTGTTTGAACGACGGCAGTTATTATTCCTTGGCCAGTTTTCATAGGTTTGCCCATAACGATGTGCAGGCTTTGGAGGCCTTGCTTAAAAACAGCACGGCCAAGCATAAATTGATTGCGGTGGACGCCGTGTTTAGCATGGACGGCGACATCGCCCCATTGGCGGCCTATTTGCAGTTGTGTGAGCATTACGATGCCTATTTGTACGTGGATGATGCGCATGGCTTTGGCGTGTTGGGCGAGCACGGGCAGGGCACGCTACACCATTTAGGCCTACGCTCGCCACGCATCATCATGATGGCAACCCTAGGCAAAGCCGCGGGGGTGGCCGGTGCTTTCGTGGCGGCCGAGGCGGTGGTGATCGATTACCTCATACAAACGGCTAAGAGCTATGTCTATTCCACCCCGGCGCCGCCTGCGCTGTCCGCCACTTTGAGCGCTTCTTTAAAACTGATCGCACAAGGCGATGATTTACGTACGCATTTGTATGGTTTAATTGATTATTTCAAAACCCATTTAAACTGCAAAAAATGGCGTTTGCTGCCATCGGACACCTCGGTTCAGCCCTTGTTGGTCGGCAGCAATCAAGCGGCTTTGGCCTTAAGTGCTTACCTGCAAGCTTGTGGTATATTGGTGCCCGCCATACGCCCGCCTACCGTGCCCGTCAACACCGCGCGCTTACGCATTTCCATTTCAGCGGCGCATAGTTTAGAGGACATTAAAAAATTGTTGCAAGCGATCCATCAAGCAGAAAGTGAGTTGCCACCATGAGCCCCAATACCATGCACATAGAAACGCTAGGATTAGGCCCCAATCTCGTGTTGATACACGGTTGGGGCATGAATGGCTCAGTCTGGCAGCCCATTGTTAAGCCCTTAAGTAAACATTTCACCCTGCACATTCTGGATTTACCTGGCATGGGCTACAGCAGGCCGATAGAGCCCTTGCATTTGCATGCCTTGGCCGAAAAGGTCGCTGAAATCATGCCGGCCAATGCCGATGTGGTCGGTTGGTCTTTGGGCGGTCAGGTGGCGATGCGCATCGCCCTCGACTACCCTGACTTGGTGCGTAGGTTGGTGTTGGTGGGGAGCACACCGTGTTTTGTGAACCGAAGTTTTGATCAAAAGAATATTGAGTATAAAAAAACCTGGGATGCCGGCATAGCGCCGGAAGTATTCGGCAACTTTGCCGATAACGTCAATGAAGACTATCAAAAAACCATGATGCAGTTTTTAAGCTTGCAATGCATGGGCGCTAAAGATGCCAGGAGCACGGTTAAATTATTGCGTAATAAATTCAACGAGCGACCCAGTCCAAGTTCGCAAACCTTGTATCGCATGCTGGATGTTTTATTGGATACCGATTTGCGTGCGGAAGTGCCGTCTCTAAGAAAACCGACCTTGTTGGTTCATGGGGATAGAGACAGTTTGGCACCGGTGCAAGCCGCGCATTGGATGATGCAAAACCTGCCGGTGGGATTTTTAAGGGTGATGGCGGGTGCGTCGCATGCCCCTTTCTTGTCACACCAAGAACAGTTTATAGACGCGCTGTTGCAGTTCTTAGAACCCGATAGCCTGAAGTGATGGACGCTAAGGTCGACCACTACTACATCGATAAGGCGCGGGTGCGCGCTGCGTTTGGCCGTGCCGCCCATAGCTACGATGCGGCGGCTATTTTGCAAAAGCAAGTGCGTGAAGAAATGCTCAGTCGCTTAGACTGGGTGAGCTTAAAACCCAAGACCATTTTAGATGCAGGCTGCGGCACAGGGGCGGCCAGTCATGCCTTGCAAAAACGCTATCCTCATGCCCAAGTGCTTTCCCTGGATTTTGCCTTAGCCATGTTGCAAAAGACCCGCGACCGTGATTTTTTAGCGCGCCTGCTGCTGCAATGCCAACGTTTAATCGGTAGGAAAGCTCACCATGTGCTGTGCGCAGACATAGAGCGCTTGCCCTTGGCCAACAACAGCATCGATTTGCTTTGGTCAAATTTAGCCATGCAGTGGTGCAATGATTTGGATGCCACTTTCAGTGAATTTCATCGGGTGCTACGACCACAAGGGCTACTCATGTTCAGCACGTTTGGCCCGGACACCTTAAAAGAATTGCGCGTGGCCAGTCAATCTTACCCAGGGGTGACCAGTGTCAGTCGCTTCATAGACATGCATGACATAGGCGATGCCTTGATCCGCGCTGGCTTTAGCGCGCCGGTGCTGGACGTGGAGCGTTACACCTTAACTTACGATGACGTGAAAAGCGTCATGCGTGACCTTAAAAGCATAGGCGCACACAATGCCACCGATGGCCGTGCGCGCGGCTTGCTAGGCCGCGGTTTTTTGCAAAAAATAACTACTAGCTACGAACAGTTCAGGCAAGCGGGTAAGTTGCCCGCCACCTTCGAAGTGGTGTATGGCCACGCTTGGCGTGCACAAGACAAGCCTAAGCTTGCCGATGGGCTGTCGCCCATTGCTTTTCAAGCCAGGGCGAAATAAGCCTTATGCCGTCGTCTTATTTTATTGTGGGCACAGACACCAACGTAGGCAAAACCTATGTCGCCAGTGCCTTGTTACGCCATTTTGTCGCGCAAGGTCAGCAAGCGCTGGGCATGAAGCCGGTGGCGTCGGGTTGTCAGCTTGATGCGCAACAAGATTTAATAAACGACGATGTCTTGGCCTTGATGCAGGCCAGCAATGTGACCGCCAGCTTGGATTTAGTCAGCCCTTACCGTTTTTTACCGGCCATTGCGCCGCACATTGCCGCCCAGCAGGCTGGTGTGGCGGTGGACTTGGCCAAGATGGTGGCTGCCTACCAAAGCTTAAAGGCGCTGGCTGAGGTGGTCATCGTCGAGGGGGCGGGTGGCTTCTTAACGCCGATTAATGCCCAGCAAACGCTGGCCGATTTAGCCGTGCAATTGGACATCCCCATCATCTTGGTGGTGGGCATGCGCTTGGGATGCATCAACCATGCGCGTTTGACGGTGGAGGCGCTGCAAGCGCGTGGCTTACATTTAGCCGGTTGGGTGGCCAACAGCATAGACCCCGCTATGCAGCACTTCGAAGAAAATCTGAGCACCTTGCAGCAAGCCATAGACGCGCCATGCTTGTGTGTGGTGCGCTGGCAGGGTGAGGCGAAGTTTCAGCTGACCTAAGCGCCCAGCTTGAGTCTCATTTAGGGCTGAATTTCGGCCGCTTCCAGCAGTATTTTATACGCTTGCGCTTCTTGTAGGCTGGCTACTTTTAGGCCCAGCGCCATTTG